>LKPX01000026.1 GCA_001443525.1 Desulfobacteraceae bacterium RAAP-1
AGCATTCGGACTGAGACCGCGAAAGCAAGCGAGCAGCGATGAGACTGTACATTCAGTACGTCGAATCGCGGCACAGCGAAGCTGACAAAGGTATCAGTTTGAATGCGAACTGGAATCATTATGGCGTAAGAACAGCACGGGCCACCTGACGGCCGCTGCCGGTTAAAAAGGATGTGTCGATCATCTGATTCAGACGTTCCGCAGAAGACGGCGATTCCTTCTGGTTTTCTTCGATATTGGCGATCAAATCCGCATCGTAGAGCACCTTGAAATTGGTCGTCTCTTCAGGACGGGGATGATGGTGATGACCGACTATGTCACAAACTTCTTCTATCAGAGCGTTCTTGGCATGCAACCTGGACAGGATGTCTCTGGCGATGGGCGGGCCCTCAAGCTCCTGAAAACGGGCGGCAGTGCTGCCGTGTTTACGCTCAGCCTCATGGATGCCGATATCATGCAGGTATGCTGCGCACAAAATGACCGCAATATCACCGGACTCCAATTTGGCAATCCGTTCGGCGTACCTGGCTACCCTGGACGCATGGCCGATCCGCTTGAAATCGTTTTTGAAATACCGTTTCATTTCGATGGCCACCCGGTCTTTCAGCAAATCTTCCTTCTGAGCCAGTACTTCACTTGGCATTGTACCGATGCACTGTTCGGCGAACTGGCAATAGGCGGCGCAGCCAAAATCCATATGAGGATTGACGAAGCGGTGATTGCAGTGTGGACATTTGCGGGTGGTATCATCCTTGAAAAATTCAACGACGCCGCCGCATTTGGGACATGTTTCTTCGAAAATCGCTCCCGGTTTCCAGTACTGGGTATCCTGACCCGGACATTTCATGACGTGATTCCTCCCTGATCGTGAGAGCGGAATGCCTGAAAGCTGCAATCGAAAGCATAGTTTCCAGGCGTTCCGTCATTTCAATATAGCTTTTCTCTCTGGTTATCCCAGAATTGCCTTCAAATCTTCATCCGGCGTCTTGATGGGCATGATGTTGAAATTTTTCACCAGCACATCCAGGACATTGGGTGAAATAAAGGCCGGAAGGCTTGGCCCCAGACGAATATCCTTAATGCCGAGGTACAGCAGTGTCAGTAAAATGGCGACGGCTTTCTGCTCATACCAGGACAGTATCATGGAAAGCGGCAGGTCGTTGACGCCGCACCCGAATGCATTGGCCAGGGCCACGGCAATCTGTACCGCAGAATACGCATCGTTGCACTGCCCGATATCCAGAAGCCTGGGAATTCCGCCGATGTCACCGAGGTCTTTATCAAAGAAGCGGAATTTTCCGCAGGCCAAGGTCAGTACCACGCAATCGGCGGGTACTTTTTCCACAAATTCGGTATAGTAATCTCTGCCGGGTTTGGCGCCGTCACATCCGCCCACCAGAAAAAAATGACGGATGGCTTTGTTTTTGACCGCATCGATCACGGCTCCTGCTACGCCCATCACCGCGTTTCTGGCAAAACCCACCATCACGGATTTGCCCGGAACGTCTTCCGGAAACCCCGGCAGGCTCAGCGCTTTTTCAATCACCGGCGTAAAATCCTTGTTGGCGATATGGGTAACGCCGGGCCAGCCCACGAGCCCTGTGGTGAAGATATGATCCTGATAGACTTCCTTGGGTTTTTGAATGCAGTTGGTGGTCATTAAAATGGCGCCGGGAAATGCGGCGAATTCTTTATTCTGATTCTGCCAGGCGGTGCCGTAATGGCCGTAAAAATGAGGATATTTTTTCAGTTCCGGATAACCGTGACATGGAAGCATTTCACCATGCGTGTAAACATAAATGCCTTTTCCCTGGCTTTGTTTGAGGATTTCCTCAAGGTCTTTCAAATCATGACCGGATACCAGAATGGCCTTGCCTTTTTTGGCGCCCAGCGGCACAGACGTAGGCGCCGGATGTCCATAAGCGCCGGTATTGGCGGCATCCAGCAGTTCCATGGCCCGCAGATTGATTTCACCGCATTTCAGCACCAGCCCCACCAGATCGTTGACGCCGAGGCTTTTGTCAAGAGTTGCGGCCAGACCTTCCTGGATAAAGGCATATACCTTGTCATCCGACTGCCCCAGAATGGCGGCGTGATCCGCATAAGCCGCCACACCTTTAATGCCGTATGTCAGAAGCTGCTGAAGCGATAGGATATCCGTATCTGCCGACGGCTCCGCCTTAACGCCAACGGATTCGCCCTGATGAATCATGCCCTCAAGTGTTTCAGCGGGAATGAAATCCGCCGGGCCTGCAGGAAATGTGGTATTCAGTTTCGATTTCAGCGCATCCCGCTTGGCCGTACAGTCACGAATCAGCGTGACAAAGCGGTCGGGGTCGAAATCCACATTGGTCAGGGTGGAAAAAACGGCTTCACAGGTAAACCGGTTGATGCTATCATCTGTTATTCCGGCTTTTCGGGCTGCGACAGCCACCAGGGAAAGCCCTTTGGATGTATAAATCAGTAAATCCTGAAGGGCGGCTACTTCCGGCTGCTTGCCACAAACGCCGATTTTGGTGCATCCTTCGCCTTTTGCCGTCTGTTCACATTGAAAACAAAACATGGGAAATCTCCTTTCTTGGGGTGGGTGATGAATGTTTCCATCATTGTTGGGAAAGGTTGTACACCACATTTGACGCATTTTCCTTGACCTAAGTCAAGAAAATCCTGAAAAGTTCAAAATTCATGAAAAATATTATCGAGGTTATTTCTGTGGCCCCCCTTTTCAACGGGCTGAATATAGATGCGCTGCAAACGGTCGCTGCCATTGCTCTGTATAAAGATTACAATAAAGGCCAGATTATTTTTTCAGAAGGGGATTCCGGTAACGGATTTTATATTGTTGCCGCCGGTAAAGTGAAAATCTTTAAAATATCCGCCGAAGGCAAGGAACAGATTCTTCATATTTTCGGAGCCGGAGAGCCTTTTGGCGAGGTTCCGGTATTTACCGGCCGGCCTTTTCCGGCAAACGCTCAGGCCATCAGCGCCAGCAGGATATTGTTTTTCCCCAAATCCGCGTTTATTGCGGCCATTGCCCGGAATCCTTCTTTAGCGCTGAGCATGCTGGGTATTTTATCCATGCGCCTGCGGGAGTTTACGGTTCAGATCGAAAATCTGTCCTTGAAGGAAGTTCCCGGCAGGCTGTCTTCCTATCTGCTCTATTTATCGGATGAACAGAAAAATCCGCACAGTGTTCGACTGGGCATTTCCAAAAGCCAACTGGCCAGCCTCCTGGGAACCATTCCCGAAACACTTTCAAGGATGTTAGCCAGAATGGCCGCTTCCCGGTTGATCTGCGTACAGGGAAACGATATCCGGCTGTTGAACCGGGAAGAACTTCAGAACCTGTCTGAAGGCGGTAAACTGGCATAAGATATCGCGGGAGCAGCCTCAAAAAAAACAAAAAATATTTGACATCTCAACAGCCTGTGTGTAGGTTAGCGCCAGTCCGGGTATGAAGCCCGTCAACTGTCGGTCTGTCCGAAGACGTTTTTCCGGAAAGGCCATATTTTTTTTTATCGTTCATTCTGGTTATGAAAGCCATAGACAATCCATTTGGATGGGTGTCTATGGCTTTTTTTGTTTATAGACTTTCAGCGTTCATTTAATATTTTTCTAATAATCAAGGAGGAAACGTGTTCAGAAAAATCGTCTTAATGGTCCTGATGTCTTTCCTGGTTTATGGCAACGCCTTTGCCGCGCACCCTCTGATTACAGACGATGCCGGCACGCAGGGCGCAGGAAAATACCAGTTTGAACTCAATTATGAATACGATCACGATGACAGCGATGGCGTTGTCACCAAAGAAAACCTGATCCAGACAGCCATGACCTGTGGCGTTATAGATACTATGGATGTCGTTGTAACGCTGCCTTATCAGTTTCTCAGTACTGAAAGCGGGGGGACAACCGTATCTGAAAACGGCATTTCAGATACCGCCATCGATATGAAATGGCGGTTTTTTGAAAGAGACGGGCTGGCGCTGGCGCTGAAACCAGGGATAAAACTGCCTACCGGAGATGACCGGAAAGGACTGGGCAGCGGCAGAATGGGATATCAGATGTATTTTATTGCGACCCAGGAGATGAAACCCCTTACATTTCATTTCAATCTCGGATATATACGCAATGAAAACTCGGATATCGTTGATGAGAGAAAAGATCTCTGGCATGTTTCGCTGGCGTCTGAAATGCCGCTGGCATCCTGGGTGAAAGCCGTCATGAATGTCGGGATCGAAAAAAATCCCGATAAAAATTCCGAGACGGACCCTGCCTTTATTCTGGGCGGGCTTATTTTCCCTGTAACCGAATACCTCGATCTGGATGTGGGCGTCAAAGGCGGCTTTACCAGTACTGAAAATGATTATTCACTGTTGACCGGGTTGACGCTGAGATTTTAAAGGGTATTGATTCCCCCTGCCTGCAGGCAGGGGGAATGACTTACATAAAAAGAAGCCCGAAAATACCGAGCGACAGGATCACCCGGTACCACCCAAAGACCACGAAGGTATGTGACCGCACGTATTGAAGCAGCCATCTGACCACGATGAAGGAGACCACTGCGGATACTGCAAACCCCAGCAGTACAAAACCCCAGTTTTCAGGAGGAGCGCCTGGATGTGAATGATGCAGCGCCTGAAAAATTTTAAGACCGCCGGCAGCCAGCATGGTCGGTATGCCCACCAAAAAGGAAAACTCCGTAGCAGCCGGGCGGCTTAACCCCAGCATCAGGCTCAGCAGAATGGTAGCGCCTGAACGGGAAACACCGGGAAATATCGCGGCTGCCAGTTGCCCAAACCCCACCAGAACCGCGACTGTCCATGTAACGTCATCTGTTTGAGGGCGGCCGCGAAGCCACTGTTCGATAACCAGAAATCCAATGCCGACGCTCAGCATCGCCCACGCAATCGGCGCCAGTGTTTCAGGAAGCTTTAATCCCGCCTTGTCCAGCAAAAAACCGAAAAAGCCGGTGATGACAAAAGACAGCATGAGTTTCAGCGCATAGTCCTGAGTGCTTTTTTCACGCCAGAGAAAAATAAACTGGTAAAGCCTCTCCGGAAACAGCGGCAGCACCGCAATAACGGCGCCGCTTTGAATAACGATATTGAAGAGGTCGCTCTGATGCGGCAGCCAGTGTTCTGCAATCAGCAGATGGGCTGTGGATGAAACGGGCAGAAACTCTGTAATGCCCTCGATAATGCCAAGTATGGTGATAGCTATCCAACTGTTCATGGGGGCGGTTTAAACACCAATATCCGCCAAAAGTCAAGCAGCACTTATCCTGCTTGCAGAAATATCAGAAACTGTATAAAAAAACTATATGTGAGATCGTATAGATTATATATCAAAAATCTCCAATCTCCAAAATTGATGAGCAACGATAAAAACACCTGCATCAAGCGGACAATCCCATGGGGGCGGTATGAAATACCTGCAACGAACGATAATTTTTCTTCTGATCGTTTTCACTGTGATGACCGCATTGCCGGGTCTGGCGGAGCAATCTTTGCCAGGCTTGCCGACACCGGCTGAGAAGACAATCCGTATTGGTGTTCTGGCCCATAAGGGAATAAAGATATGCAATGAAATGTGGCAACCCACAATGGCATATCTGGACAAGGCACTGCCCGGCCGTCATTTCGTTCTGGTACCGCTTAAATTCAGGGATGTTAAACCGGCAGTCCAAAACGCATCCATTGATTTTCTGATCTGTAACCCTGCGATCTACGTAAATCTGGAGGTAAAATATGGAATTACGCGGACACTGACCCTGCGGAATCGAGTGGGGACACGGATCGTGTCGGAATTCGGCGGCGTTATATTTTGCAAAGCCGGTCGCAATGATCTGCATCAACTGCAGGATGCCCGCGGCCAGCGCCTTGCCGCCGTGAGACAGACATCATTTGGTGGATGGCTCATGGCCTTGCGTGAATTCAAAGCCGCAGGAGTGAACCCCGAACGGGACTGCGCACGATTATTCTTCCTGAATTCTCACACTGCAGTGGTTCGTGCGGTTCTATCCGGTGAAGCGGATATCGGAATCGTACGTACCGATACGCTTGAACGCATGGCCGCCAATGGCGAAATCCGCATGGATGAAATTCGGGTCATTCCCGCCGGTACTGCGTCCGTACCCACATCCGCCTTTCCCTGTTTATGCAGTACGCGGCTCTATCCCGAATGGCCGTTTGCAAAACTTTCTGACACACCGAACGAGCTCTCACAGGATGTAAGTGTGGCATTGCTGAACATGCCCGCCGATTCTCCCGCCGCCTTGGCCGCACAAAGTGGCGGGTGGAGTATCTGTCTGAACTATGCCATCGTCCATGACTGTCTGCGTGAGCTGCGGATGCCGCCCTACGAACACTATGGGCAGATGAGCTGGCTGGATATATGGCAACAATACTGGCCGTGGATAGGAGCCATCACGGCGTTAATCATCACGCTGCTGGGAGCTCTGATGCTGCTTCACAGCAGGCAGCTTGCAATGACGCGGATCAGCAGCCAGAACCGTCTGCTGCTGGCATCTGCCGGGGAGGGGATTTGTGGCGTTGATATGAACGGGATCGTGACATTCGTCAATCCGGCAGCCGGTAACATACTGGGATTCACGGCTGAAGAATTGATTGGCGAGAATCTTCATGATCTGACACATTCAATGAAAGCAGACGGACAGCCTTATCCAGAAAATGAATGTCCCATCTGCATGGTTTGCAACGACGGTGCCATTCATCAGGGAGACGATGAGTCTTTTTATCGCAAGGACGGCAGCACTTTTCCAATATCCTATTCCAGCCGGTCGATTGTCGATAACGGAGAGATTGTCGGTGCGGTTATCTGCTTTCAGGACATTACAAAGCGCAAGCATGCGGAGGAATCGCTCCGGGAGAGCGAAGCCCGTCTGCGCGCCCTCACAGACTCCGCCCAGGATGCCATTATCATGATGAATCCGGATGGCCGTATCTCTTTCTGGAATCCGGCGGCTGAACGCATTCTTGGCTACAAGAATGCTGAGGCTGTCGGGAAGGAACTGCATGCGTTTATTGCGCCTTCACGTTACCACGAAGCGCACCGCGCTGCCTACCCAGGGTTTCAGCAGACAGGGCAAGGCGCTGGCATAGGAAAGACGCTTGATCTGGAAGCCATCCGAAAAGACCATATGGAGATATCCATTCAGCTTTCGCTTTCCGCTGTCCACATAGGCAATGGCTGGCACGCTGTGGGTATTCTTCGCGATATTACCGAACGCAAGCAGGCGGAAAAAGAACTCCAGAGAATCAATATCATTCTTGAGGAAGCCACCGCCCGCGCCAATGATATGGCCGCCCAGGCAGAGATGGCCAATGCGGCCAAAAGTGAATTTCTGGCAAATATGAGCCATGAAATCAGAACCCCGATGAACGGCATCATCGGCATGATCGGCCTGTTGCTGGATACGGAATTAAATGACGAGCAGCGACGTTATGCCGAAATTGTGAACGCCAGCGGTGAATCGCTGCTCGGTCTGATCAACGATATTCTGGATTTCTCCAAGATCGAGGCGAAAAAATTTGATCTGGAGATACTGGACTTCGATCTGTCAAGCCTGCTGGATGATTTCGCTTCAACGCTGGCCGTGCGATCTTTCGAGAAGGGGCTGGAGCTGATCTGCTCTGCCGATCTGGATGTTCCCACACTGCTGCGCGGCGATCCGGGCCGGCTGCGCCAGATACTCACCAACCTGACGGGTAACGCCGTCAAGTTCACCCATGATGGTGAAGTGATCGTCCACGTTTCGCTGCTGGAAGAAAGTGAAGACAATGTGCTGCTGCGCTTTTTGGTGAGCGATACGGGCATCGGCATTCCGGAAAACAAAATCAGCCTTCTTTTCGACAAGTTCAGCCAGGTGGACAGCTCTGTTACGCGGCAATACGGTGGCACCGGTCTGGGACTGGCCATTTCCAAACAACTGGCCGAGTTGATGGGAGGCCATATCGGTGTGAACAGCGAAGAAGGGAAGGGTTCCGAGTTCTGGTTCACGGCGCGTCTGGCCAGACAGGTCGAGAAAATCGCAAGTATCCCGTCTGCCGATCTGATCGGCATACGCGTACTGGTTGTGGACGATAATGCCACCAATCGCGAAATCCTGACCGTCCGCCTGGCTTCCTGGGGCATGCGTCCGGTCGAGGCAAAGGATGGTTTAGACGCGCTCCAAGCGCTTGGGAAAGCGCTGGACGAGAACGATCCCTTCCGTATCGCTGTGGTTGACATGCAAATGCCGGGCATGGATGGCGAAACACTGGGGCGACGCATTCAGGCGGACGATCGCCTGAAAGATATCCGGATGGTCATGCTGACGTCTCTGGGGATACGGGGCGATGCCTCACACTTTCAGAAAATCGGCTTTGCGGCGTATGTGACCAAACCCATACGAAACCAGGAGCTGAAGACTGTTTTATCCATGGCGCTGAGCGATCAGGACAGATCGTCTCAGCGGACTATCGCCACTCGCTATACGGCCAGAGAGTCATTGACCTTTTTTGAGAACAGCAAGGCGCGTATTTTGCTCGCTGATGATAACATCACCAACCAGCAGGTGGCCTTGGGAATCCTGAAGAAACTGGGATTGCGGGCAGATGCCGTGGCAAATGGTGCCGAAGTCCTCAATGTACTGGAATCCCTTCCTTACGATCTGATTCTGATGGATGTGCAGATGCCGGTTATGGATGGAATGGAAGCCACCCGGCGGATCAGGGAAAAGGAAAAAGAAAAATCGGATCAGGCAGCGAGGAGATGTGAATCTCAGGCTGTAAATTTCCATATTCCCATCATTGCCATGACCGCTCATGCCATGCAGGGCGACCGGGAGCAATGTCTTGCGGCCGGTATGAACGATTATGTATCCAAACCGGTGTCGCCGCAGGCACTGGCGGATTGCCTGAAGAAATGGTTGCCGAAAGACAGTTCTGCGGATGAATGGATAGAAAAAACACATGAAGTGGAAAAACCCCATGAAGCAAAGGCCGCAGAGCCTCCTGTCTGGGACAGGTCGGAAATGCTCGAACTCCTGATGGATGACGAAGATCTGGTTAAAACGATTACGGAGAGTTTCCTGTCGGACATCCCAGAGCAGATTCAGACGTTAAAAACGTTTCTGCAAACCGGCGATGTTTCGGGCGTTGAGCGTCAGGCGCATACCATCAAGGGGGCTTCCGCCAATGTGGGCGGAAAACGGTTGCGGGCAGTGGCATTTGAAATAGAGAAAGCAGCCAGGGCTCAGAATCTGACAGCCGCAGGCGCACACATGGCTGATTTGGAAATGCAGTTTGATTGCTTGAAGGAAGCAATGAAAGGATAATCCGGACGAAATAGCCATGCGAATATTAATCGCCGAAGATGATGTAACATCCCGCACCTTGCTGGCTGCTGTATTGAAAAAAAACGGACATGAGGTTGTAGAAGCAGCCAATGGGGCCGATGCGTGGGAGCAGATTCATAAACCGGGTGCTCCAGAACTTATCATCCTTGATTGGGTGATGCCGGTTATGGATGGGCTGGAAGTCGTGCACCGGATCCGCTCACGACCAACCGAAATATCTACCTATATCATCATGCTGACATCCAGGGACCAAAAAAACGATATCATTACCGGGCTGGATGCCGGAGCCGACGACTACCTGACCAAACCATTTCATCCGGGTGAACTCCGGGCCAGGATTGAAGTCGGACGGCGCCTGCTTGAGATGCAGGCCGAGTTGTTGAAAGTGCGGAATGTATTGGCGCATGAGGCCACTCACGACCCACTGACTGGGATTTTTAATCGCAGGGCCATCGAAGCCGCCCTGTCACGTGAGATGTCCAGGGAACGTCGATCTCACAACGGATTGGCCGTGGGCATTTGCGATATTGACTATTTCAAGAATGTCAATGACACTTGCGGCCACTTAGTGGGTGATGAAGTCCTCTGCGGGTTTGTCCGGCGCCTGGAGACCTGTTTGCGGGATTACGACAAACTGGGGCGTTTTGGCGGAGAAGAATTTCTGGTTATCGCATCGGGTGTCAATGCCGATGTCCACAGTCTGTTTGAGCGGTTGTGCAGGGCCGTCGCGGACAATCCGATCTCCACCACAGCGGGAAACGTGTCCATCACCATCAGTATCGGCGTGAAGATCATGCAGGAAAACGAGAGTATGGATCAACTGCTCACCGCTGCGGATGCCGCACTTTATCAGGCCAAGCGCGAAGGACGCAACCGCGTTTGTATGGATAACGGAAAGACTGTCAAAGATTGACGGCTTCATAAAAAGTCCGCATGCTGCGCCAGCGCCGCATCCTTCGTCATTGCAGCGTACCACAAGTACCCTTCATTCCTTGCGGATTTGCGCCTCTTGCCTGCGAACATTTTACGAAGTCGTCCGAAATTCGACTTTTTACGATGGCATCAATGATGGGTGGAAAGTTTTCCATCTATTATAACTGTTGGGCAGAGCTTTCTCTTTTTGTATAAAGGAGTTTTGAATGATTGTTCTCTATCTTGGTTTATTCGGCTTTCTGGCTTTTATTTCTGGGGTGGGAGTTTTGGGGTTGCGGTTGCGGAAAAATCAATCAAAAGAAAACGCAGAGAAACTCAGTCGGATTATGCACTTTCTTTTCTTTGCTGGATTGGTATCTCCAGGGTTTATCGGTATCTTCTATCCAGGTCTAACGCATTTTGATAAACTCGTTGGATTGTCTCAGTTACCATTGAGACCACTTTTTGTTGTCGTTGGCGTAGTTTTGGCAGTACCAGGTTTATACTTCCTTACAGTTTCCAACAAATCACTACGAGCTTTGGGAAGCGGGGCTAACGCGTTTATTTTGACCCAAAAAGTGGTTGGACAAAATATTTACAGATATACTAGAAATCCAATGTCGCTTGGATATTATTTAGTTGTTGTTAGCATGGGTTTTATTTCAAGTTCAACTCTCATAACGGCTTGTGGTCTTTTGGGAGTTATTCCAGCTCATATCTTTTTCCTCAAGTACTTTGAAGAACTTGAGCTTGAGATTCGTTTTGGTCAGTCATATAAAGAATACAAACAGAAAACCCCTTTTCTATTTCCAAAATTTTCGGAAAGGTAGTTCGCAATATTTCGCTCTGCCCAACACAGCGTGCACTGGACGCTGGGGATTCTGCGGCATTTTCAAGCATTTTCCTTGCTTCGGGCTTTTCCTGCTCCCGAACAGAATCTCAGCCCGCCCCAGCGCCAGTAATGCAAACCGTTATACTCAACACACTATATAAAAATATGGAGGAACAGAACCATACATTGAAAGAAAACGTAGCAATTGGAGGCCATAGATGGATTTATGAAAATCTTATCGAACAACTTCGAAATACGGATATTGCCACTTCAGCAAAGCATCTTGATCTTACCCTGAATGATGCCGGAGAAGCCAATATCCCATTTTTGGGTGAGACTTTCCTCATATCCAATGAGGGTGTACGACGATCGGATGGAAAGGGGTTCAAAGATGCGATTGGAAGTGTATTAATTCACTACATTTTGAAAGGCAGTAGCAGCCGGCCGGCTGGAAATTTTATAAATTTTGCGGAACTTGCGGGTCCCCTGTTCAAACAAAGTAGCTATTCCAGTAGCGCCTTAGAGAGGCCCATAATAAAACGATTCCAAGGACGCGTTCCGGAATTATTTGAAGTGGCGGCATTGTATGGCGGACACAAAGGCGGAGAAGCAGGCTTAGGCTCAGTGAGTTTAATTTTTGATTTGCTCCCGCACATTTTATTACAACTTATTTTCTATGACCGAGATGATGAATTCCCTGCGAGAGCAACCTTATTGTTTGATCTCAACTCAACCCAATTTATAGATTTTGAAGTTTTGGCCGTACTGGTGACCATATTTGTTCAGGCTCTTACGAAACCATGATGTTGATTATAGAATAATCGTATAACCTCTGCTTTGAGAGAGACTTTTGCTACGCTGCCGCTCCGCAAAAGCTCTTCAAGCAGGGCGTTAGCTTTCAAGAGAGGACAGGCAGGCATAGGGTGTTAACACAAAATGAGATTCAATAGATTCGTTTGGGAACTTTATATGCAGTCGGATCGAGGAAGGAAGACTATCGAAAGATTTTCGAATCTAACCAATGAGTTCATTGATGAGTGGTGCAGAACAATAGATCTCGAGTTCCTTGAAGATGCTAAGGAACAATTTCCAGTTCCTAACTTTTCCATTGATGTTCCAACGCTGGTTTCCGAATCGATTTCCGAAGTGAAGTTCAAGGACTTAGGAGAGGCGAACAGTTACTACATAGACACGTTGCTTGCAGAGGGTATTTCGTTTGAGATGGCAGACAAAACCGGTAACAAAGAAGTAGTCGCAAAATTCCCTTTAGAAAATGAGGAAAATTGGTATGACTACGTGGCAGCCGTCTCGCTCGGCCTGTATCATGGCCAGCCAGATTATTTCTTGCCTTACAACTTCAGAACGAAGTTCAATCAGGTGGAAGAAATCCATGCGGAGTTTAACATCCCGCTACCGCCGATTCCTGGGAAGTTTGATAAATATGGGCGTTGCCTGTATTACGCTTCGATCAATGGGGTTTGGCAGGAATTTCGATTGCGATATGGCCTCTCACCGGTTGAAATGTGTGCCTTCCTCTACGACTTTGCTCTGGAATTCATCACGCCGCTGGGGGCCACAGATTTGCCATTACCATCCAAAGTGTGGCTTATCACCGGAGGATCGTGGGATATTGAAACCGTTGATGAAGCAACTTCTGACACGGTCAGCATGTGGGGTGGAAATACCGCCATTCGGCGGGGTGACATTTTGATGATGTATCTTGTTGCTCCCCGCAAAGCTATTGGATCCATCTGGCTGGCGTGTACAGATGGATTCATTGATCCTTTCTTCCACTACCATGGGATAGTATGGATATGCAAACCCGTTAAAACCGTACCCGTGACGTTTGCCGAATTGAAGATTCATCCTCTCCTCTCAAAGAAATCAGCAGTAAAAGCCCATTTCCAAGGGCCATCGAGCAAAACATCATTCACTGTTGAAGAGTATGAAGCCGTCCTGCAAATTATGAAAAGCAAAGGGCAGGATTTAGCGATTCTACCCCGTATCCCCATGAATGAACAATTGCCACAGGCGGAACTTCAGAATGAGCGCGACGTGGAGGTGCAACTGATCGAACCTTTCCTGAAACGCTTAGGTTATAAAGAAACAGACTGGATTCGGCAAATGTCGGTTAAAATGGGGCGCGGAGAACGCAATTATCCGGACTATGCGTTCGGAGCCAAAACCAAGCGCGGCGAAGAAAGCGCCAAAATGGTCTTAGAGTCAAAATATCAGTTGAGCGCGCAAAGAGAATTTGTGGATGCATTTTACCAGGTTAAATCTTATGCCCTTCGTCTCCAATCGAAGGTGATGACAATGGCGGCAAAAGAAGGGGTTTGGGTATTTCCTCTTGAAAAAGGAACATTTGATATCAAAAAGGCAATTCATAGGACATGGGCAGATCTGGCGCATCCAGATAAATTTCATGAAGTGCTGACTCGAATTGGGAGAGACGATGTATTGGGCTGAAATCGATTATTGTATCTCGATTGATCGCTAAAATGCGAACCGCGGCTTATATCTGGAGGCGAACACGTCGCTGGTACCGACGCCAGAAATAGGGCGCAGTTTCCTGCCACTTATTGTGAACGGCGCGGCACAGCTTTTCGTTAGGCGAATAAATCAAAAATGACATCAGAAATCACGAAACGCCTTGAAGGGCACGTCTACGTGCTTGTTTCACCAGTCTGTGAGTACATCAAGATTGGGGGGACCGATTACGCTCCTCTCAAGCGAATCAAGGAAATTAACTCATGCGAGCCATACAAAAGCTTGGGGCCGTGGTCACTTCATGATTTTCGGCAGGTTGCAGATTGGCGAAAGATCGAATATTCACTTCACTACACCTTTCGAAGCAAGCTAGTGATATCCGTCGCTGGCCAAAAGGAGCTGTTCGCGGTTCCCCCTGTGGAAGCATCAAGGCACTTGGAACAAATCGATGACTCACTCGTACTCAAGAAACCGAAGATTGATCGAATGTTTCAGGATCAGGATTTCTCCATTTTTCTCGGCAAGCTATTTCGATTTACTGCGATTCTTAACTGGATTGATCTTCAAGGCGCGTGGACATTTAGCCTTTTCCCAGCAACGAACGGGGGACGGTACTACACTTTGAATATCGGGTCACATGAGGTTGCCTTTGCGACAGTCCCGTCAAACGGGCAGTTGCCTGTTCATATGATCCACATGGATCGATTGGTCCATGACTTCAAAGAAGTGTCATTCTGGGTCAGGAATAGAGCAGGATGTTTGGAGGACGACAATTACGCGACAGGATTGTATCGCTCTACGTCCGTATTCTTCAAAGGGGATTTTGACGCCGCTTTGGAGTTTCTCAGTTTGAATGGCGTTCGACGCGCAATCATTGCCTATTGGACGGAGGCGCTAATTGAACTCCAGGAAAGGGGAAGCACTAGTCTGTATTCCAGACACCACAATTGGAACGCGGTCGCAGAACTGAAGAAGAGAATCATTGCGGGAAGACTTTAGGCGAATGAAACCATAGTTGCCTAACACTTCATTAAAGTTAAAGCAGACAGGTGTGGGACGGGATTGCGCAAAATCGAAGGCCCAGGCCGCCCGCTGCTTAATTCTACCGTTATGGGCAACTATTCCATATAGATAACCATATATTTGTATTGACACAACTCCTTTCTAAACATATTTTAAATCTATGAAAAAACGCTCTGATTTTGAGTGGGATTCCAATAAAGACACAATTAATCAAGAAAAGCATGGCGTTTTTTTTGCCTTGGCCGTGTTTCTGGCGAAATTATGACAGTTAGGTTTACCTATAGAAAAAATCAAATCAGAATTATCGGTGCCGGATATTGGCGGAAAGGAAAGAAGATATATGACAGCTAAAATAAAATACACGGATGAGCCCATTGGGAAGGTTAAGGTCATTTCCGACTTTCTTCCTTCACCTGAAGAACTTGCTCTAAAAGACGAAACCGTCAAGGTCACCATTTCTCTGAGCAAAGCGAGCATTGATTTTTTTAAAAAGGAAGCGAAGAAATATAATACTCAGTATCAAAAAATGATACGCCGACTTCTGGATGAATATTCAGCACATCAATAGCATCGAGCCCATAACCTTCATCCACACAAAATCCATCGAAACAGCATTAACATGATCATAAGAAAAGGCTGCGGACAGTGAAGAAATATCACAGGTAACAATCGCTGCCTTCAAGACTCTTCCGATTAGCAATCACACAGAGCAATTCATAATAAATGCATTACGTGTTGCAGGCGTACTGAGCATCTCCTTGCTATTTCATTTGCATCTTGATGTACCTGTTGATATAGGCTGTGACTCGGGAACGGAATGGTGAAGAACGATTCATACTTGCAGAATGCCGCAACGAAGCAATGACAAAGGGCGCCGAATGAAAATTGTAGAGAAACGCTCAAGCTCGCGCTTGAGTCGCTGGATGCCGGGCGTCCGCCTGATTCAAAATTACGAATTGTCCTGGCTTCCCAAGGATATTGCTTCCGGAATCACCCTCGGCATGCTGATGGTCCCGGTGGGGCTCGCCTACGGCGAAATGGCCGGCGTGCCACTGGCGGGACTCTATGCGGGGATACTCCCCTTGATTGCTTATGCCTTGTTCGGCAGTTCGCGACAGTTAATCGTCGGCGTCGATGCCACGATGGCCGCCCTGGTTGCGGTGAGCCTGTCTTCCCTGGCGGGAGGGGATGCCGGGCGATTGGCGGTGATGGCCTGCCTCATGGCGGTTCTGATTGGATTGATTTATATTCTGGGTTCGTTTCTGCACCTGGCCATCGCCGCCGCCTGGAACCTGTGCAATTTTCGTGAATTTCGGCGGCTGTGGCTTTTTCGCGGTGTGGGATTGCTGGGAGCACTTCTGACCATGGCCGGCGTGATCGGCATGGGTATCAAGGAAGGGATCGGCATCGGCGTCGCTGTTCGCGATCTCTCAATACCCCCGGATTTGAGAGTCAAGGAATCCGACGTTAAAAAGCTTTACTAAAGAGCCTCTTGTAAAAGTCCAATATCGTCATTTCTGACCTTGATTCTGTTCAAGAATTAAGCAAGACGTTTCCTGAATTCCAATGAGAGTATCCATGGTTGAGAGTAAAGTACAATTGGAGATAAAAAATAAGATTGCATTGGTGACGATGAATCGCGCCAGGAAGAAAAATGCGTTTGATGAGTCAATGTTCACAGCCTTGGAACATGTTACAGATGAGTTGAAGCACAATCTTCCCAGGGTTATTATCATAACCGGCGATGGAGACGAAGCGTTTTGCGCAGGATTTGATGTTCATCCTGAAAATCCTTTGGTGGCTGCTTTCCTTGAAGTTTTGGGTAATAAAGATATAGAAGCAGCCAGAAAATTGGTTGCCCGTATTCGAAAAGCAGTTGATGAATTTATTTCTTTACCCGTTCCGACAATTGCCGCAATAAATGGATTGGCTTATGGGGGAGGAATGGAGCTGGCAACCAGATGCGATTTGCGGGTTATGGACCGAACAGCTCAACTCTGTTTTTCAGAGGTACGATTGGGTTTAATGCCGGATTGGGGCGGAGGTGCTTATTTAACAAAACTTGTCGGGAGCGCCATTGCTTCAGACCTCATTCTAACAGCCCGTACGGTAAATGCAGAGGAAGCGTTAAAAATTGGCCTGGTTAACCGAGTGAGTGAAGAAGGACGGTCCGTCGATGAAGCATTAAACCTGGCGGAACAAATCGCGCAAAACGGGCCTAAGGCCATCCGTTATGCTCTGGCCGTTATTCGAAAGAGTCAGGATCTGTCTTTGGGAAAAGCACTTGAGCTGGAGGCTGAAATGGCTGCCGAACTTATTGTATCCGGTGAATGTGTGCATGGTATTACAGCCTTTATGGAAAAGAAAAAACCTGAATTCCCCGATTAAATTAAAAAGAAGAGTTTTTACGAAGCCGTCTGAAAATCGACTTTTTACGAGGGCGTCAGTTTTATAAATACAGAAAAAGAACTGCAGGAATCGGGTGGTTCGGGGTCGGACAAATCCCAGCACCCGATCAATAACCTATGGTATAGATTCATGATCTTCAGAAAGAAGACATTTCAGTTTTTCAAGTCTGATGGCAGGTGGTGTTAATTCTGGTTGGCGAGTGCTCATGTCCATTCACGATAACAGTATTATTTTTTTTGATTTTTATAGAATTCAAGTACATAAATGATATGGTCTTTCATGGCGCTGTAAGATTGCGCCTGATCATGGCTGCGGATGGCGTGAAATATTTCTGAATGCTGTTTCTGAATAGAGGCGATCCGCTCGGAATTCTGATAGAGATAATACAGGTTTTCCTTGATTCCGTAAAACAGCAGATCGTAAAAACTTCGCATTAAATATATCTGAACAGGGTTTTTGGTGGCATAGGCAATGGCCATGTGAAACGATACATCCGCTTCAGCACCTGTGCGGCCTTCCCTGATTTCAGTTTCCATTTCCTCGATACTTTTTTCCATAAACCGGATGTCTTCATCCACAGCACGGCTGGCTGCCAGAGCAGCGGCGTTGCATTCCAGCCCCAGGCGAACCTCCAGCAGGTCTTCCAGTCGGATGCTCTGACCCGTCATGGCGGCGGCCAGTGGATTTTTTTCCTGGGGATCCGGCGTTCGTACAAAGGTTCCCTGGCCCTGGCGGTTTTCCAGAAGACCAATGGTGACCAGCCTGGTGATGGCGTTACGGATGGAAGTGCGGCTGACATTCATGGCGCTGGACAATTCCCGCTCCGTCATCAACTGGTCTCCAGGCTTGATTTCACCTCTGGTGATCAGTTCTCTGAGCTGGTCAAACACCTGATCCGAAATTTTTTTGGGATTCACCGGTTTTAATATCATGATCTTGTTCCTCGTTCCTCGGAAATTGGTATGTCCATAATCCAATTCATATGAAATAGCAAGCAGGGGAAATCGCCGATGAATGTATCGGTTATCGGGGCATGAACATACTTCAGCGATTTTGTCAGATTATAGACTTTGTGATGCACCGCAATTAATTTCTTGACAAGTCCACAAAATATCCTTAAAGAAAATCCAAAAATTGGTATTACCAATAAACAAAAAACCAACATATTCTACCAGGAGGCACAGCATGACGTGGACAATGGCAACCAATCCATTCGGCAATATCGGGCTTTCCGCTCTGGCGGCGGCCGTACCGATCCTTTATCTTTTCTGGGTATTGGCTTACAAGCGTATGAAAGGGCATCTGGCTGCCGCAACAGCAGTGATCACTGCCATTATCATTGCTGTTGCGGTATATGGTATGCCCATAAAATTGGCGCTGCTGTCCACATTCAATGGTATGTTGTTCGGTCTGTGGCCTGTAGCATGGATCGTGGTAACAGCGGTTTTTATTTATAACCTGTCGGTTAAAACCGGGCAATTCGAGATCATCAAAAATTCCCTGGCATCCATTTCCGATGACCGTCGGCTTCAGGCCATGCTGATTGCCTTTTCCTTCGGAGCATTTCTGGAAGGAGCTGCAGGATTCGGCACGCCGGTCGCCATATCCGCAGCCATGCTTGTAGGGCTGGGATTTAATCCACTGTATGCCGCGGGGCTTTGCCTGCTGGCTAATACTGCGCCCGTGGCTTTCGGCGCCATCGGAATTCCGATTGTGGTTGGGGCTCAGGTTTCCGGAATGAATCTGATGGCGCTGAGCCAGATGGTGGGTAGAACCCTCCCGTTTATCAGCGTTCTGATCCCTATGTATCTGGTGATATTGATGAGCGGATGGAAAAATGGTATGCAGGTATGGCCTGCCGGAATTGTCTGCGGCGGTTCTTTTGCAATTACCCAGTGGCTGACATCCAATTTTCTGGGGCCGCTTCTGCCGGATATTCTGGCATCCATTGTGTCCATCGTCTGTATGGTGATATTTTTAAGAAAATGGCATCCCAAAAACATCTGGCGGTTTCCAAATGAAGCCGCCAGCCAGGGAAGGGAAAAGCTGAGATATTCCGGGGGGCAGGTGTTCAGAGCCTGGGCGCCGTTTATTATTCTGTCGCTTTTTGTGGCAGCCTGGGGCATCAAACCCGTCAAAGAGGCGCTGGATTATTTTACCCTGGTGAATTTTAAGATTCCAGGATTAGATCATATGATTATCGGCGGCAACGGACCCATTCCGGCCGTTTATGGATTTAATATGTTGAGTGCAGCCGGATCCGCAATTCTGCTGGCGGGCCTGTTTTCCATTCCGGTTGTGGGCGCCTCGGTTTCCACAGCCGCCGAGGTGGCTGTGAAGACCCTTCATACCCTGCGCTGGGCAGTGGTGACAATTTCTCTGGTTCTGGGGTTTGCCTACATTATGAACTCTTCCGGCATGACCGTCGCTCTCGGAAATGCCTTTGCTTCTACGGGAAAACTGTTTCCGTTTTTCTCTCCGTTTATGGGGTGGTTAGGTGTTTTTATGACCGGATCGGATACTTCGGCCAATGCGTTGTTTGGAAAACTCCAGCATGTGACGGCGTCTAAAATCGGGGTGGATCCGCTGGTGACGGTTTCCGCCAATACCTGCGGCGGAGTGTGCGGCAAGATGATTTCTCCGCAGTCTCTGTCCGTAGCGACGGCGGCTGTCGGACTTGTCGGGAAGGAAGCGGAGATTTTCAGATTCACATTAAAGCATTCACTGATACTGACAGGCGTTGTCGGACTGATGACCATGGCCCTGGCGTACGTCGTCACCTGGATGGTTCCCAAATATGACATTGCAGTTACCTCGGCGGCAGCAAAAGCAGCCGCATCGACGCCTGCGTTTCCGTCTCAGGGGTTGTTTTATCTGACAGCAGCGCTGATTATTGTTGTTGCGGTTGCGGTGTCATCCCGGGTAATGGGCGGCAGTGAGGCCTGATTCTTATTGAATGCTTTCCGGAATCACCATAAAACGGCAGGGACAGACCTGTGTGTCTGTCCCTGGCTCATCTGAAAATTCTGTTTTCGACATTTGACGCTGGCGACGGTGCTTTTTTGCAGAACGTAACAACAGGAGCTTATATGAGTAACAATAATCTGGCGCTTGTCATGAAGGAACGGGCGAAACGGGTGCAAGCTGTGACGGTGACGGTTCATCATATGAATGACGTGTTGCGCTACACCATCGATCTGACATTGCAGGAAAATGGTACTACCATTGCAGCCCCCGGCCTGGATGTCGTCAATCTTCAAAAACTTGAGGATTTATGCCATGCGTCCGGGCTGCAACTGCTGCATCCGCCGTTCAGAAGCCATTCCAGCGGCATTCATATGGCACTGACCGGCGCAGACCGGGCCATCGCTGAAACCGGCACGCTGGTTCTGGATTCCAGTTCCGAAGATATCCGGATTGCTACGATGCTCAGCGAAACCCATATCGCCTGGATTCCAGCGTCACGGATTATGCCGGATGCGTCGGCGCTGTCCGCATACATGCAGGAGAAAATGGCGTCGCCTCCGGGATACATGGCTTTTATCACCGGCCCCAGCCGCACTGCGGATATCGAGCGGGTACTGGCCATCGGCGTGCATGGCCCCCAGCGGCTTCACATTCTTATCATGGAGGACAGCCCGTCATGATTCAAACCGCTCAGGACATGAAAACCTACAGGGACAGAATCCACCAGGCGCTGGAAAATAAATTTCTCCGAAAAGCGCTGGATAATTTTGCATCTTCCTACAAGGTATCCCGCGCAAAGGCTTTTGAGGGCATTGATCTGGAAGCGTTGAGGCATCAGCTTGCCGACGGTAAAGATCAGGCGCTGACACACCTGGAAAGCCTTTTTCAGCAGTTTAAGGCAAAAGCGGAAGCGGCCGGCGCCGTGGTGCATCTGGCGGCAACCGCTGAAGAAGCCAATGAGATCATTGCACGAATTGCAAGTGATAACGGCGTCCACGCCATCATCAAATCCAAATCCATGACCGCCGAAGAAATTCATCTGAACGACCATTTGGAGGCTGAAGGCTTCAAGGTGACGGAAACCGATCTGGGCGAATGGATTATTCAACTGCGTCATGAAGGGCCTTCTCACATGGTCATGCCAGCCATTCATCTGTCCCGGCATCAGGTGGGCGGGCTTTTCAGCGATGTTACCGGGAAGCCGGTGGATCTGGAAGATATCGACCGCATGGTCAAGGTGGCCCGAAAAGAGCTGCGGCCGGTGTTTCTGGCTGCGGATATGGGGGTCAGCGGCGCCAATTTCGCCATTGCCGAAACCGGAACCCTGGGGCTGATTACCAACGAGGGCAATGCCAGACTGACAACAACGCTTCCTCGCGTGCATGTGGCGCTGGTGGGGTTAGAAAAGCTGGCGCCGGATCTGGAAACGGCTCTCAGAATTCTGAAAATACTTCCCAAAAACGCCACGGGGCAGGCCCTGACGTCGTATGTTACCTGGATTACCGGCGCCGTGGAATGCGCTGCCTCCCCCACCGGCCGGAAAAATCTTCATATCGTATTTCTGGACAACGGCCGGCTGGAACTGGCGCGCGATCCGGTGTTCTCTGAAGCCCTCCGCTGTATCCGGTGCGGCGCCTGTTCCAACGTCTGCCCGGTGTACGGAAAGGTCGGGGGACATGCGCTGGGACATGTCTATATCGGCGCCATCGGCTTGATTCTCACCTATTTCTATCATGGAAAGGACAACGCCCGGGCCATTGTTCACAACTGCCTGAATTGTCAGGCCTGTAAATCCGTATGCCCTGTCAACATTGATCTCCCTTATCTGATTAAAAAAGTGTATGAAAACATCCTGAAAGATGAAGGGGCAAGACCTGCCAAAAATGTCCTGCTGTCTCTTGTCATGAAAAACCGGAAACTTTTTCACACGATGCTGCGGATGGCTTCCAGCCTGCAAAAGCCCATGGTCAAGAAAGACGCGGCTGTTTTGCGCCATCTGCCGTTTGTCTTTGGAAAAACGCAGGAGTTCAGAACCCTTCCGGCGTTTGCCGAAAAACCGTTTCGGGAACAGTGGCCGTCCCTTCGGCCGCATATACCAAATCCCTCGTATCGGGTAGCGCTTTTCGGAGGATGCGTGGTGGATTTTGTGTCTCCGGAGCAGGCCGTGTCGCTGGTCAAACTGCTGACCGCCCATCATGTTCAGATGGAATATCCCATGGAGCAGAGCTGCTGCGGCCTTCCGGCCATGATGATGGCAGAGACGGAAACCGCTGTCGAAGTGGCTGTTCAAAACCTTCAGGCGCTGGATTCCCAGGCATATGATTATATCCTTGTTCTATGCGCATCCTGCGGGTCGCATTTAAAGGAAGGGTATTCCCGTCTGCTGGCCTCAAAGCCGGAGCTTGCCGAAAAATTACGACGGATGCAGTCCCGACTGATGGATTTCAGCTCATTCATGGTCAATGTTCTCAAGGTGACTCCTGATGCGTTTGTTCAGAGTCATACCGAAGTCGCCTACCACTCTCCGTGCCATTTATGTCGGGGGCTGGGAGTGACCAGAGAACCCCGGGAGCTGCTCGGAACAGCCGGTCTCAACTACATTCCCTGTGCGGATGAGGATGTCTGCTGCGGTTTCGGCGGCTCCTACTCGCTGGAGTTTCCTGAGATTTCAGCGGAAATTCTTCGCCAGAAACTGGATCATGTGGATGCCACCGGTGCGCAGGTGCTGGTGACGGACTGCCCGGGATGCGTGCTTCAGCTCCGCGGGGGGATGAACAAACGGGGCAGCAGTGTTCAGGTCAGGCACATCGCAGAAGTGGTGGCGGCGAATCTGAAATCGCTATGATTTTGTCAGGCGTGAAAAATTCGCAGGCAAGGCGCGCAACTCCTTGTTGTGCTGCCTTTTTTTTATTCATCATTTTATCTAATGTTTTCAGTGTGGCGATGTTAAAATTGATGGCTTCGCAAATAGTCAAAAACCGGATTTCAACAACCAATAAATTCAATGGATTTCTGCTATAAAAACGGTTAAAGTCAACTTTTTGCGAGTTCATCATTAAGCAAAGGATTTCCGCTACATGAAAACAAATGGAACGTTACCCTATTTGATGGCAGGCGTAAAAGGTTTACAACTGGCTATTTCTGCAGGCTATGTCCAGGAAATTATAAGAGTTCCGCAATGGCGTACGGTGCCGAAACTTCCATCTTTTGTCCGCGGTGTGATCAACCTGCGTGAGAAAGTGATTCCATTGATTGATTTACGATTGCATATGAACATGCCATCAGCTTTGAAAGAAGTCAATGAAATGATCGAGATGTTTTCAGCACGCGAACAGGACCACATACACTGGCTCAAAGAACTTGAGGAGGCCATACATGAAAAACGTCCTTTCTTGTTGGCGCGGGATCCTGCCAAATGTGCGTTTGGCAAGTGGTATTACAGTTATAAAACTGACGATATCGGATTTGCTTCGGTCCTTAACAAATTCGAGGTGCCGCACCGTCGTATACACAGCATCGCCGATATCGCCTTGAATTACGCGGAACACGGTGAATTTATAAAAGCGGAAGAAATCATCGAACAAACCCGGACCGGTGATTTAGGCATTGTGACTAAACTGTTTGAAGAGGTACGGGAAGCGTTTGCACAATCTCAGAAAGAGCTTGCAGTTGTGTTGTCCGATGGAGAGAAACATTTGGCTCTGACGGTTGATAGCGTTGCATCCGTTGAGGCGATTGATGAAAAAAATATTGAAGACATGACCTCGGTGATGGGTAACATCAATTCGGAATTCATCAGGAAAGTTGCCCGCAAGACCAACGATAAAGGAATTGTCTTCCTGTTTGATGTGGAGAATTTATTCAGTAACGCCAAGGTACTCCCTTGAGGAAACTTCCAAAATCATCAAGATCATTGATAAAATCGCTTTTCAAACCAATCTGTTGGCTCTGAATGCGGCGGAATCGACCTCGGCGTCCGAAGAACTAAACGTCCAGGCCGAAGAACTGAAAGGTTTTGTCGCTGAGCTGACGGCAGTGTGGTGGGCGGCAATGCCGCCGTGTCAACCGTCCGTCCCCACATCGTCAGTCGTCCCCAAGGCCGTTATCCATCATGCCAGGCAATCACCCCAAAAAGCGCTGCCTATGGCCAAAAAATTTGTAAGGGGAAAAATCCTGGTGTCTCGCCGTTTCAGGGAGGTTCATTCAAATGACATCATTCCCAATGGATGAGAACGATTTTAAAGAGTTCTGATCACGTAATATTCAGGATTGACAAATGAACAATTACCATCTGGCCGCGCTGATTGATTTACCTGCTGTCCAAAAGATGGCAAATGCAAACTATAAAGCATCAGGTATGCCCATCGGCATCATTGATGCATTTGACGGTTCCATCCTGGTCGAAACCGGCTGGCAGGAAATATGCATCAAGTTCCACCGTTCTAATCCGGAGTCGCTGAAACGATGCCAGGCCAGCGACAATTATATCAAGCATCATCTTATAAAAGGTGGGGCTTGTCGTTATAAATGTAAAAACGGCCTATGGGATATCGGTATACCGATTGTTGTGGCTGGAAGCCAACTGGCGACATTATTTCTTGGACAGTTTTTTTATGAAGGAGAGATCCCCGACCGTGATTTTTTTATCCGGCAGGCCGTTGAGTTTGGCTATAATCTTGACGATTATCTATCAGCACTCGATCAAGTTCCAGTCTTCAAGATTGAAAAAGTCAAATATATCATCGAATATAACAAGTCTCTGGTAGATTTTATAACCGATCTTGCGGAAGATTCAATTTCAAAAAACAATATGCACAGAGCGTTGCTGGAGAGTGAGCAACGGTATCGAAGACTGACGGAAAACTCCCCTGATATGATTTACCGGATATCTCTGCCCGATGGTAATTATGAGTATGTAAGCTCAGCGGCGACAAGGATTTTCGGCCATCCACCTCAAGCATGGTATGACAATCCGTTTCTTATCCGCGAGATCACTCATCCTGACTGGCATTCGTTCTTCGAAGAAGAATGGGAAAACATACTCAAAGGGCATGTACGGCCGACATACGAATACAAAATCATTCATAAAGATGGAAGTATCCGATGGATCAACCAGCGAACTATATTGGTGAAGGATGACAGTGGTCGTCCAGTAGCCATTGAGGGGGTTGCCACCGACATCACCGAGCGCAAATGTGTGGAGAATGCGCTTTTTGAGAGTGAAAACAAATATCGTTTAATTGCAGAAAACACGGCTGACCTGATATCAACCCTGGATATGAATCTGAACTTTACCTATATTAGTCCGGGCATTATGCGTCTGCGTGGGTTCACCGTAGAAGAAGCCATGAAGCAGACTCTTGATCAGATATTAACCCCGGAATCCATGTCGCTCGCCCTTGACGTTTTTGAAAAAGAAATGCTGCTGGAGGATTGCAGCACGGCTGATCCCGATAGAACGCGCATACTGGAGTTGGAAGAATATAAAAGGGATGGCTCCATTATCTGGCTGGAGGTCAGCTTAACTTTTTTGCGCAATAAGGACCGAAAACCTGTCGGCATTCTCACCGTGGCCCGTGACATCACAGAACGCAAGCAGGCCGAAAAGGAACGGGAGAACCTGCAGTCACAACTGTTTCAGGCACAGAAGATGGAGTCGGTGGGTCGTCTGGCCGGCGGCGTGGCTCACGATTTCAACAACATGCTTTCTGCAATTCTGGGTCATGCGCAACTGGCAATGATGCAATGCACCCCATCGGAGCCGATCCATACTCATCTTAAGGTGATTGAGGATTCCGCTCACCGCTCCGCCGATCTTACCCGGCAACTGCTGGCCTTCGCCCGAAAGCAAACCATAGCGCCGAAGATTTTGGATATAAACGATACCGTGTCGGGCATGCTCAAGATGCTGCTACGGTTGATCGGCGAGGACATTGATCTCGTATGGATGCCGAAAGCGGACCTGTGGCAGGTCAAGATTGATCCCTCCCAGATTGACCAGCTTCTGGCCAATCTTTGTGTCAATGCTCGGGATTCCATCGCTGGGGTGGGAAAGATCACCATCAAGACTGAAAACATTACCTTTGATGATGCCTATTGTGCAGCTCACCTGGGTTTTACCAGTGGTGAATATGTGATGCTCGCTGTGAGCGACAACGGCTGCGGCATGGATGAAAAAACGCTGCCTCATATCTTCGAACCGTTCTTTACCACCAAAGAGGTAGGAAGAGGCACGGGATTGGGACTGTCCACCGTGTACGGCATTGTCAAACAAAACAATGGATTCATAAACGTTTACAGCGAACCTGATAAAGGGACAACCCTCAAGATATATCTGCCCAGGGTTGTGGGGGAAGCCATCGAACCATCAGCAGAAAACACGGCGGAAATACCCAAGGGTCGAGGGGAAACGGTGCTGCTGGTGGATGACGAACCGATGATTCTGAACGTGAGCCGGGAGATGCTGGAGCAGTTGGGCTATGCGGTGCTGATCGCCAGTACTCCGTGCGAGGCCATCCGTATGGCCAGGGAGTACGCTGGCAAGATACACCTGCTCATTACCGACGTGGTTATGCCCGAGTCAACCGGCCTGGACCTGGCGAAAAACATAGTCTCCTTTTATCCGAAAATCAGGCTGTTGTTCATGTCCGGCTATACGAGCAACGTCATCGCCCACCACGGCGTACTCGACGAGGGTGTCAATTTCGTTCAAAAACCGTTTTCAATTCAGGTTCTTGCCGCTAAGGTAAGGGAAACTCTGGATCAGGAGCATACGTTTTCATAGAAGAATTATGTTGCACCTGAATCCGTGGCATGAAAGCAGAACGCATTAAAAGCGGCGTTTCTCTTACCTTTATGTTAGCCATCATCAGGAGTACCCGTGGAAAAAATTGATTTCAAGAAAGAAATGAAGCACCTTTATCACCCCTCCGCAAAAGAGGTGGTTCAGGTTGATGTCCCAACAGCGAATTACTTGATAGTTGATGGCGAGGGTGATCCCAACACATCGCAGGCATGCTCTGATGCCATTGTAGGTTGTACTGTACACGCATCTTTTAAGGATATGATCAGATGACTGAAAAAGAAAGAGAAATGTTCAGAGCAATGCTTGATGCTCTGCCCTCACTGGTTTTTGTGGTCGACCAGGATGTGAGGATTCAAGAATGCAATGCGGCCGCTTCCGATCTCATGATGGCCGATAGGGAAACTGTCGTTAAACGGCGAGCTGGCGAGGTACTGCATTGTATACATTCGAGTGAAGTGCCGAATGGCTGTGGCAGGGCTTCGTTCTGTAAGAACTGCATTATCAGGGATTCCGTCGTAGAAGCCTTTCAGGGAAAGCGTATTGTTCGCCGTCGTACAAGAATAGAATTCATCCGTGATGCGAACAAGATAGAGATTTACGCACTCATCAGTGCTTCTCTATTTTCCTTCCAGGACAGGCCACTTGTGTTGCTGGTGATTGATGACATCAGTGAGATAGCCGAGCTTTATCGCATAATACCCATTTGTTCTGTCTGCGGAAAAGTGCGAGACGATAAGGAATCCTGGATGCGGGTCGAAACCTATTTCAAAAACAGTTGGGATGTTGACTTCTCTCACGGTTATTGTCCTGACTGTTTTAAGATCGAGATGAACAAAATAAAAGCATGCAACAAAGCCGAACAGGGCACCCCAGCAGACGCTGATAAGCCGTGCCGCTGAGCTTTTCGGTGGTGTCTGAAACCAACTTGCTTTTAGCGTTACAAGGGAAAACAAGGGCTTGAATTGTTTAAGATTAAGCTAATCTCACCCACCACCGCTCCAACATCCGCACGATTTAAGGAGATATATGATATCCAAAACTCTGATCAAGGAATTTGAAACACTTCTGGGCGCAGAAAACGTCAAGACTCAGGAAGCGGACAGAATGGCGTATGCCTATGACGCTGCGGTGCTGCCACCGGTGCTGCCGGCCCTTGTCCTGAAGCCTGTGAACAGCGAAGTGCTGGGAAAAACCATCCGGCTGTGCAATGACAACAGCATTCCCATTACCGTACGCGGTGCGGGCACGAACTTAAGCGGCGGCGCCATTCCGCTTTCCGACGGGGTCGTGCTGCTGACGGCGGGGATGAACCGCATTCTGGAAATCAATGAGGCGGATCTCTATGCCGTTGTTGAGCCGGGAGTTATTACTGCTAAATTTGCAGCAGCGGTTCAGGCCAAAGGGCTTTTTTATCCGCCGGATCCCGGAAGCCAGGCGGTATCCACACTTGCGGGGAATGTGGCCGAGAACGCCGGCGGTTTGCGCGGGTTAAAATATGGCGTTACCAAGGATTACGTCATGGGCATGGATTTTTTTGATGTCAACGGCGATTTGATTAAAAACGGTTCCAGAACCGTGAAATGCGTGACAGGGTTTAATCTGGCAGGGCTGATGACCGCATCGGAAGGATGTTTCGGTATCTTCAACCAGATTATTTTGAAGCTGATTCCGCCGCCCGCAGCTCAGAAAGCCATGATGGCAGTGTATAACACGCAGGAGGGGAGCTCTCAGACCGTATCGGATATCATCTCCAGCAAGATCGTGCCCTGCACGCTGGAAATTCTGGATAATTTCACCATTCGGGCCGTCGAGGATTTTGCACATGCAGGACTTCCCACAGACGCCGCGTCGCTGCTGCTGATCGAGGTGGACGGACATCCGGCGCAGGTAGCCGAGGAAGCCGAAAAAGTGGAAGCCATATGCCGGAAAAACGGTTGCACCCGATTCCAGGCGGCGCAGTCCGCCGAAGAGCGTAACAGGGTCTGGGAAGCCAGGCGCGCAGCGCTGTCCGCACTGGCCAGGCTGAGGCCCACCACCGTTCTTGAAGATGCCACGGTGCCGCGCAGCAAGATTCCGCATATGGTTAAAGCCATTAACGATATTGCGAAAAAATACAGCCTGACCATCGGCACATTCGGTCATGCCGGAGACGGCAACCTGCACCCCACCATCCTGACGGACAAGCGGGATAAGGCCGAGTGGGTGCGGGTGGAAAAAGCCATTGACGATATTTTCGATGTGGCGCTTTCGCTGGGAGGGACGCTGTCCGGCGAACATGGTATCGGTATCGCAAAATCCAGATATTTAGCCAATGAAATAGGGGCGTCATCCATCGCATACTGCCGGAAGCTTAAAAAAGCCATTGATCCCAACAATATATTGAATCCAGGAAAAGTCATCGGAGTCTGATATCATGAAAGACCTTCAAAAACTTGTAACGATGCTGAAAACCCTGGAAGATCAGATGACGGTCTGTATGCACTGCGGGTTGTGCCAGTCCGTATGCCCGCTGTTTGCTCAAACGCTGAATGAAGCGGATGTGGCCAGAGGCAAGATTTGCCTTTTGGGCGGACTTTCTTCTGAAATGCTTAAAGATGTTCAGGGCGTCAAGGAGCGGTTGGACAATTGCCTGATGTGCGGGTCGTGTGCGGCCAACTGCCCCAGCGGTGTCAGCGCACTGGAAATATTTCTGAAAGCCCGGGTGATTTTGACCGCATATCAGGGGCTTTCCCGAACCCGGCGGATGATATTGCGGGGAGCGCTGGCGCACCCCCGTCTGTTTGACCGGATACTGGAGATAGGCGCCAGAAGCCAGTCTTTTTTTGTCAGTCCGGCCAGCGAACTTCTAGGAACATCGTGTTCCAGGATCATGTCACCGTTCATCGGGAAACGTCATTTCATGCCGCTGGCGGATGTTCCCTTTCACAGGCAGCAAGGCAGTCTGGATACGCCGGCAGGAGAATCCGGCCTGAAGGCGGCCTTTTATTACGGATGTCTGACTGATAAAATTTATCCGGATATCGGCAATGCCGTCCTGAAGGTGCTTCGATATCACGGTGTCGGCGTATGGATGCCGCATGAACAGGCATGCTGCGGTATTCCGGCATTGTCATCGGGTGATCTTCCGTCCTTCAAAGAGCTGGTGCGGGCCAATCTGAAGGCTTTTGGAGACAGGGACTTTGACGCACTGGTAACGCCGTGTGCGACCTGCACATCCACGATCCGGGAGTTCTGGCCCATGTTTGCCGGTGAATTTTCAGAGGACGAAGCCGCGGCCATCAAGATTCTGGCGGCAAAAACCACAGACATCAGTGCATTTTTAGTGGACAGCGGTCTGGTTTCGGACAAATCCGTCGAACCGGCCGTAAATTCTGCAACAATAACTTACCACGACCCCTGTCATCTGAAAAAATCTTTAAAAATATCCGCGCAGCCGCGGCGTTTGCTTCAGAACATACCATCCTGCCGCTTTGTGGAAATGAATGAAGCAGATTCCTGCTGCGGCAGTGGCGGCAGTTTCAACCTCCTGCATTACGAAACATCCGCGGCCATCGGTATGCGCAAACGGGAGAATATTGTGGCCTCCGGCGCCGCCACCGTTGCCACAAGCTGTCCCGCCTGCATGATGCAGATGACGGACATGCTGTCCCGCCGGGGAGATACCGTGGCGGTGCGTCACGTCATCGAAGCGTATGCGGCAGCGCTTTCGTAGTTCCTGATGGTTCTATATTCCCTTCCAGATTAACGGTTTCGTGCCGCATTAAAAATGCCGGTGCGAAACCGTTACATTTATTTGACTTATTCCAACACAAAGGATAAAAATATAAATTTTATTCCGGGCTGATAGCCACTATCGCCCTTTTCTGTCCAGAAAACTGAACCAATATCTGAGCCGCCCATATGCCACTTAAAATATGCAGGATATTATTTTTAATATCGCTGCAATGCTTGTTGTTGTCATTTTCTTCCGCAAAAGCTGAGGTTCCCAAGCCGGGTTTTGTCATTCATTTCGATTTCATTAAAAATGCATCTGAAGGCTGTATGCTGGTGAATGTTGCTCAACAGGCCGGAGCGAAGGTCATCAATCTGGTGCCGCCGGCGCATGTCTGGGAAGACCCGGCATCCCTTGCAGCGCTGAACGCCATTGTCAAAGATATCGCCGCACACCATCTGAGTTTTGTTTTTGCCCGTATTGACGCTGCGTATCTTCCGGATCGTCACGGCAAACGCACCTATTATCTGTATGACCGGATATTGACTGAACCTGGGCGGCTTCCCAACGGAAAGCCGCCGTCGGAATGCTTTCTGACAACGGTTGGAAAGGACGATTATGCCGCCTGGATGGAAGATGAAATCCGGTATTACGCCACGCATTATGGACATCTTCCCAATCTGCTGGGAATCAATCTGGGGCCCTTCAGCGAGCCTTTCAGCTCTGAGCGGGGCGGTTTTCTGGAATTTATGGAGGATTCCCAGCGCTATGAAATTGTCCAGTACACCCATTTTGCAGCGCTCTGGTGGCGCGGCTGGCTTCGGAAACATTTCGGCGGCATTGTTGCGTTAAATAATGAATATCATACGGAGTTCACTTCATTTGACAGCGTTCCCATGCCGCTGAACGAAACGGATCACCGTTTCGGGAGAGCGGATTTGGCGTATTTCGACTTTGCCAAATCGCTGAATGACTGGTTTGTCGAACGCTATGAAAGGTGCCGTGACATCTGGCATGAGGTCAGCGGAAGGGCCGAAGTGCCGTTTATCCTTCAATTCAGCGGCTGTATGGCCGAAAAATTCATTATGGGGCGGCCGGCGTTTGCGGCGTTTGATCTGCCCGGCTGGATCGCGATGGCGGATGCCGTGGGGTTGTCCGCCTATACCAACAACGGTTATCCGGATATGGGGCATGCCACCTTGAAAGCGACGGTGAATCTGCTGGCTACGGCGCGGGACATGCACAAACCCGTGTTTGTTCTCGAATCGGGCAACGAAGCGCCCAATGTCACACTGGATCCGCTGCAGACGGCGTTCTGGGGGTCTGTCGCCGCCAGCCTCTCGCCCAGAACGTATATCTACGAATTTTTCAAAAATAAATTCAATGAGACATACGCCCACAATCCCGGAAAGATCGTCAGCGCCGATGGACATATCCGCGCCGGGGCGTTTGCCGCCATATGTCACCTTTTTAAAAATATTGAATCTCAATCCTGTACGCTTGAAACGCCGAAGTTGTATGTGCGGTTCAACTCAGCGTCATGCCGGGGAAATGCGCTTTCGGGGGCTCGATATGAGGCGCTTCTGGATTTATCTTCATCCATGCCGATACGATGGATTCCGGAGCACTGCGAATTGCCTCTGCATCCGGGAATTCCAATACTGAATCCGGGCGGCGCATTGTCTCCTCAAAACAGTAACCTCGCCGATTTACTGACCCATATTCCTGGCGCGAATTCCGATGTGCGGGCAAGGTGGCGTCAGGAGGTGGCGGCGCGCCTCAGCCACGACCACTCAATGTGAGAAATATCATAATGATCGCTCCAGATATACCTGTCAAAACAGCCTTTATTTTCGGGACGCGTCCCGAAGCCATCAAGCTGGCGCCGCTGATCCGGCGCATGCGTCAATTGCCGGAGTCCTTTCATCCGGTGACAATCGTCACGGCGCAGCATCGTGAGATGCTGGACCAGGTGCTGAATCTGTTTTCCATCACACCTGAATACGATATCGGTATCATCCGTCCCCGGCAGACGCTGGCGGAAATCACAGCCAATGCGGTTCGCGGGCTGGATACCATTCTGGCGGACGAGAAGCCGGATTTTGTGGTGGTGCAGGGCGATACTTCAACGACCTTTGCCGGCGCACTTGCTGCATTTTATCATAAAATTCCGGTGGCCCATGTGGAAGCAGGGCTCAGAACGCAGAACCGTTACAACCCGTTTCCGGAAGAAATCAACCGCCGGTTGACATCCGTTGTGGCGGATGCTCATTTTGCTCCGACGGCGACCGCGGTTGACAATCTTCGGGCGGAAGGCATTTCCCCGGAGCGCATATGGCTTACCGGCAACACGGTGGTTGACGCGCTGAAGGATGTCGTGAGCTGGAACCGCCCCTGCCATCATCCCGTGATTCAGAAAATTGCCACGGAGAATCGCCGCATGCTGTTTGTGACGTCTCACCGCCGTGAAAACCAGGGTGAGCCTCAGGTTCATATCTGTAAGGCGCTTTTAAAGCTGGTTCAGATGTACCCCGATATTCTGGTGGTGTTTCCCGTACATCTGAGCCCGGCGGTGCGGGATACGGTAATGCCTCTTTTGGGAAACCAGGAACGGATTTTGCTGCTGGATCCCATAGATTATTTCGAAACGGTTCATTTCATGAAAAATGCTTATGTTATCCTGACAGATTCCGGGGGGATTCAGGAAGAGGCCCCTGGGCTTGGCAGGCCGGTTCTTGTCCTTCGGGATACGACAGAACGTCCGGAAGGTATCGCCGCCGGCACGGCCAAACTGGTGGGCACAGAGACATCTCGTATTATAGATGCAACTGTTGAGCTTCTTTCCAATCCGAAAGCTTACCAACATATGGCAGAAGCTGTAAACCCTTACGGCGATGGTCATGCATGCAGCCGAATTCTTCAGGCTTTGGAACATCTGGCCGGCCGTGCGGACAGTCCGGCGCCATTTGACGTCGCAGCAATACATTATAACGAGCAAACACTATGATACGAAGGACCATATCGATAATTTCCCGGAATGCTTTCGTGCTCCGGATCGTATTTTTTCTGTCGCTGCTTCTCCTCTGGGGAACGCATAACAGCGCGGCAGCCGTTTCGCAGATGTTGAAGCCATCCACCGGCGATGTTCTGATCATTCATAACAGCCTGCTGACGGGGCCGCTGCCGCCAGGATTGGTGGACGGGAACCACATGCTGGATCTGCTGGGGCATTTTGGTCTGAAGGGAACGCTCCAACCCATGGAAAACTATAGAATCGGAGAGCTTTCCCGGTATCGTTTCGTCATCGTGATGGGAGTTGACGATCGCCTTGCCAAGTTTCCTCAGGCGCTTCTGGCGGATATCCGGGCGGCCCGTATCCCGGTGTTCTGGCTGGCGGATCATGCTGCAGAACTTTTTAAGGATGAACGGTTTGCCGCCAGTCTGGGGTTTCGGATTGCAGACGGACCTGCGCTAACCGGTTATAACACGGTGTTATACAAAGGGCAGTCACTGATCAAGGGGGAGCCGTCCCTGTTCCCCATTCAGATTCTGGACCCGTCGCGCGTGCAGGTTCTGGCGACGGCCGTTCATCAGAGCGATGGGCAGGACAGTGTACCGGCTCCTTATATCGTGCGTTCCGGCAATTTCTGGTATTGTGCGGATTCACCGTTTTCCTATGCGGAAGAGGGTGATCGGTATCTGGCGTTCTGCGACCTGCTGCACGATTTTTTCGGGGTTCAGCATCCGGAATCTCATAAGGCGCTGGTGCGTATCGAAGATGTTTCTGTCGAATCTGATCCTGAAGAACTTCAGGCTGTTGCAGATTATTTGTACAGCAGGCATGTGCCGTTTCAGGTCGCGTTGATTCCGATCTTCAAGGATCCGGAAGCCAAAGAGGAGATTTATCTTTCGGATCGTCCGCAGTTTGTACGGGCGCTTCACTATATGGTGGCTCACGGGGGAACCATCATCATGCACGGAGTGACGCACCAGTTTCGGGGTAAAAGTGGTGATGACTATGAATTCTGGGATGCCCAGGCGGATAAGCCGGTTTATGGAGATTCCCAGGCCGTTGTGGAACAGAGATTGCGGATGGGGCTTACAGAATGTTTTGCCAATCAGATTTATCCGGTTACCTGGGAAACGCCGCACTATGTGGCTTCAGAGAACACATATAAAACCATAGGCCGTTTTTTTAATTCTTCCTATGAGCGCGTATCATCGGTAAACGAAACCGAGGCCGGAGAATATTTTCCCTTCACGACGGTGGATCGATTCGGACGTTTCATCATTCCTGAGGATATCGGATTTATTCCTATGGAAAAACCGGATCCGGAAGATCTGATTCAGAATGCCAAACGGATGCTGGTCGTACGTGACGGCATTGCCTCGTTTTTTTTCCATCCGTTTCTGGATATCAAGTATCTTCAGGCAGTGGTGGATGGCATCGAGAAATTAGGTTATCACTTCGTTTCTGTCCGTGATTACAATTTGCGGGTTCAACTCGGCGATTTTCTGGTTCAGACAGCTTCGGAGCCTGTGACGTTACCGGCGGACGCCAAATATCTGCACCGTTTTTATCTTCAGGCGGATGGCAGTATTACGGGGGGTGCCTATACAGAACTGAAAGGGAAAAAAGAGTATATCGATCCTGGTAATGTACCGTCAAATTCGGTTCTGGTGATGGAGGGTGTAAACGAAATCCAGAAGCAACAGGAACAGCCTGTCATCAGCCGGTGGGACAGGATCAGAGCCTGGTTTCGGCATAAATTTCACCGAAAGGCTGCCGCGGCTTCCATCCTGGAACAGCCGCGGGCTGTCGTTCTTACGAGCGACGGCCTTTCCAGAATAGAGCAGAACGATGAGGCGAGTTTCATCAGCGCACTTTCGGTATATGGCATTCATACCAGTGCTCAGGACTGGAAAACATTCGAGGCGGATCGATTGCCCGAAGATACAATTTTGGTGGCGCCGTATGGGGTCGCTGTGAAGTTGCCGACGGATAAAGTGAAGCAGATACAGGCGTTTGTCAAAAGGGGCGGGCGGCTTGTGCTGGACGGCCCTGCGAGTTTGTTGAGCCGGAGTATGGGAATCCGGCACCAGCGTCGTGCGATCCGGATGCGTACGATCGATGAAATGATGTATGGAACTGAAAAAATTACCTGGAATCCACCTGCCAGGGTGGAGCGTTTTACATTGCCAAAGACGCTGGCGGTGTATGCCAGAGATGAGGAGAGCGAGCTCCCCGTGGCGATGTTGGGAGGAGTACAAGACGGGCGTTTTTTGTATCTGAGTGCACGACTGGATCCAATCACCAAGCTGGGTTATACCCGATATCCCGAATTAATTCACTACATGAGGGAGGCGTTCAAGCTGGATCTGCCGGTGCAGCGACGTCAGGTCGAATTGTATTTTGATCCGGCGCTCTCCAAACGTCAGGGCGCTGAAGACAAGATGGCCGAGCGATGGAGCAAGATGGGCGTTCGCGCCATTTATGCGGCCGCGTATCAGTTCTGGCCGAAGTGGTCGTATAATTATCAGCACCTGGTGGATGTCTGCCATCGCAACGGCATTCTGGTGTATGCTTGGTTCGAGTTTCCGCATGTCAGTATGAAATTCTGGGAAGATCATCCCGAATGGCGGGCCAAAACGGCGACAGGCGAAGACGGTGTTGTGGGATGGCGTCATCACATGGATCTGGATATCCCCGAATGCCGCAAGGCGGTATTTGATTTTGCGGCGGATTTTTTAAAGAAATATGACTGGGACGGGGTCAATATCGCAGAGTTGAACTATGATACGGTGAATGGGCCTGAAACGCCGAAATCCTATCTGCCGATGGGCGCGGCGACCCGTACGGCGTTCAGTGCTCAGGAGCATTTCGATCCGATATTGCTGTTTAATCCTAAATCGCCTTATTACTGGCGCCGCAATCCGGCGGCCTTGAAAAAATTTGAGATATATCGTTCTCAGCGGGTGTTGGCATGGCATCAGGAGTTGCTGGGCAAGATCACACCGATCGCTGCATCGCGGGACATGGAAGTGATTGTCACCATGCTGGACAGTCTGCATTCCAAGACCGTCACCCGGGATACCGGCATGGATTCCCGGCTGATTCTGCCGCTCATGAAACAATATCCGTTTACACTTCAGGTGGAAGACCCGGCGCACTTCTGGGCGGACAGTCCGGATCGGTATCAGAAATTTGCAGAGACCTACCTCAAGCTGGTACCCGATTCCAGACGTTTGATGTTCGATATTAACGTCGTTTCGGATCGGGATATCGCCAAATCATCGGCGCCGACTCCGACGGATATGGGGATTGAACTGGCCCAGACCGTGGTTTCGGCAGGGCGGGCTTCCGGCAGGGTTGCGCTTTACAGCGAGGGCACCATTCCTTATCAGGACATGGAACTACTGTCCAGGGTGATGGCGCACAGCGCTGAGGTCGATACCCATTCGAATTCATGGGCAGTGACATCCAAGACGTCCCTGATTCTGAAAGCGCCGGGAAAGTGGCAGAATTATCGGGTGGATGGCCAGATATGGCCGGGTTGGGGAAAAGATACCGTTATTATGCCGCCGGGGGATCATCAGATAACGCCGTTTAAACCCAGGTTCCGGCTGGTGGATACATCTGCTCTGGATATGCGTTTGCTGCGGTTTAATGGTGATATGGACACGCTTGGGTCCAACAAGCAGGGGTTTGGTTTTTCCTATGATTCCATGACGCGGGCGCTGGCCATGTTGAACCGCGAGCCTCATGACATTCTCGTGGATGGTGTTTCCTATGGGGGGTATTCCTTTCCCTACGCCGGATACTGGAATGTCCGGCTGCCCAGCGGCAAACACCGGGTGGATGTGATTGCAGACAGTACGGCATCGGTGATTGTCAATACCACCAGCCTGTACAGCGCTACGGCGATTGTTATTTTTGGAGCCGTCACCTGCGGCTTGATGGGGTTTTTATATATGTCCATTCTGGTCAGACGGGCTTTTTCCCGTACACGAAAGGGTTAGTTCATGTTTTCGAATCTGGCGCTCAATTATCTGTTTGTTTTCAGCGTGGTCATCATCTGGTTTATGCTGGGCTACCAGTTCATACTCTTTCTGAACGGATATCGATATGGATATCGCTCCCAGCGCACCAAAAAAGAGATAGAGCAGGCCGATCCGGAGCTTCCCGAGATTTCCCTGATGATTCCGGCGCATAATGAAGGGATGGTGATTACCGGAACACTCGATGCGCTGGTAAATATGAATTATCCAATTGATAAAATTGAATTTATTGTCATCAATGACGGTAGTACGGATGACACCGCCGTCCAGGTGAACAAAGTGGCGCAGCGGGATTCCCGTGTACGGCTTTTCAACGTTCCCGAGGAAGTCGCGGCGCGGGGAAAGTCGGCGGCATTGAATCTGGGGCTGAAAATCTGTCGTCATAATGTTATCGGCATTTTTGATGCGGATAACCGTCCGGAAGCTGATTCGGTGATTCATCTGGCCCGCCAGCTCGTCAGCAACCGGAGACTTGGCGCGGTTATCGGCCAGTTCCGGTGTATCAACAGGCGCAAAAACCTTCTGACGCGCTTTATCAATCTCGAAGGCCTGGCATTTCAGTGGATTATTCAGGCCGGGCGCTGGAACCTGTTCCGGATGGCGACGCTGCCGGGCACCAATTATCTGATCCACAGGTCGCTTCTGGAGACGTTGGGCGGGTGGGATCAAGAGGCATTGACAGAAGACACCGAGCTTTCCATCCGGATTTATGAAGCCGGATATCTGATCAAGGTGATTCCTTATGCCGTGAGCTGGGAACAGGAGCCGGAGAATCTCAGGGTCTGGTTTCGGCAGCGGGTGCGCTGGGCAAGGGGGAATAATTATGTACTTCAAAAGCATCTCGCCCATATTTTCCGCATCAAACCCCGCGTGGTAGGGTTGGAACTCTTTTATTCGATGGCCGTGTATTATCTGTTTTTTACGGCCATTCTGTTGTCGGATATGCTGTTTGTGCTGGCGGTTTTGGGCGTGATTACCATTCCGGTGCCGGGTCCGTACAGTGAAGTCTGGTTTTTTGCCTTTGGGCTGTTTGTGCTGGAACTGGTGATAGCACTTTCCCGGGAACGGGAGGACAGCCTGAGCAATATCATGCTGATTATTCTATCCTATTTTACCTATTGTCAGCTCTGGATTCCTGTTGTGCTGAAAGGCGCCTATGATGATTTCATTGTGCATCGCGCGCATAAATGGGATAAGACTCAGCGGTTCAGCATGGATGCGAATGCCGTTGACGGTAAATCCTGATGCTTTTTGGCGGACGATTTCTGATGCGTTTGTAAAAAATCGATTTTGAAACGGGCGGTAGGAGGTATTGATGAGGCGACAACATCATATCGCGACGCGAAGACATGGCTGGCTGGTTCTCGCTCAAATCACGTTCATCGTGATCATCATTTTGCTGGCCGGAGCCTCCCATTCATCGGCCGCTGCTGTGCAGATCATCGCTCTTGGAGACAGCCTGACCCAGGGAACGATGGATGCCAACGACAATGTCGAAAATACGTTGAACGCCTATCTTCAAAAGATGGTGAATTCGCTGTCAACCGTGGCGCCTCTGAAGTTTTCCCAGCCGTTATATGGATTTCTCGAACAGCGCCTGTTGCCGTTTCAGATACCAACCAATCTGGGGGTGGACGGCTCCGATATTTTTTCTCTGGAAGGGTATGAATATTACAAGCGGGTGGGGGCTGCAGCTTCCTATCTTACGGATGCCTACCGCTGCAACAGCGACTGGCCATTTCAGTTTCAGGACAATTACGACAGAGTGCTGTATCCGATAAATGTGGTGGCCGGGCAGTCTGTCTCTCAACTTGATGCGGCGTTAACCTTGCTGAAACGACAGGAAGCGGCGCAGGATGGCAGCGTTGCCGTCGTTTTTCTCTGGATCGGCAACAATGATTCCAGCCTGGCAGCCTTGGGGACCGGGGGCAGTAATCCCTTTTACATGCCGCTGCCGCTGGACGCCATTTCATCAGAAATTTCTCCTGTTCTGAATCTGTTTCTGCAGACCGCACGATCCAAGGGACTGGCCAGCTTTGAGCCCTACACGCTTCAGGCGATTCAGCGAAATATGACGGATGTCAGTGATTTTACCACCCAGATAAATCATATTCTGGATCGTCTTCATCAGGAAAATCCAATGGGTGACAGCCGTACGCATATATTTCTCATGACCCTTCCGTATTACAGTGCCGTCGGCTATCTGTTTGATTCAGATGATCTGGAGTTCTATCTTCAGCAGGTCAATCCGGCATACCAGGTTCCCCAAACGTTTCAGCGTGTGGCTCAATCCGGAGAAACTATTACCGACCCCTTCAAGGGAGATCGGGTGTCGCTTCTGACGTTCGCTTTTATGTACGGGCTGCTTCAGAGCGGGTATTCTGTCGATGAGGTCAATGCGATTCTTGAAAAAAATGGTGTTCAGCAGGACGGTATGGTGCTGTCGGAATCTGAGCAGCGCTATATCATGTCCCGAATCGACAGTTTCAATGACGCCATCAAGACGGCTGCCGGTTCTTACAGCAATGTGACGGTTCTGGATGTGGGTGCCTATCTGGATGATGTGTTAAGCGGCGTGACGCCGGTAAAAATCAGCGGGAAAACACTGAGCCGGAAATGGTCCAGAGGCAGCGCCTTCAGTCTGGACGGGGTGCATCCCGGATACACCGGGCAGGCATTGATCGCTAATTATCTGCTGGGAAAACTCAATGACATGTATCAGTTGAATGCGCCGTTGATTGATCTGGAGCAGGTGATGGCGCAGGACCCTTATGTGGACAGGGATGGGGACGGGTGGGTTTCTGCGCCGAGCTATCCACCCGGTTCCGGTTTAACGCAACTGCTGTTCATGTTTACCGATCCGGACGATACCAATGCAGCCATCAAACCAGTGCTGCCTTCGGATTTCTGGCAAAAAGTTTCCAGCGTTTTATTAAAAAAAATCAGCGGTCAGTCGGAGACGTTGCAGCAAATGGCGGATAGCGTATCGATTCGCCAGTAATGGGTTTTTTTAGTGATTACATGCAGGTGTCGCGGTAGGGCTTCAAGGCGTTCTGAATATAATGGCGGATGATGGATAGCGGATCAGAAGATACAACCCCGGATTTTATTTCAGGATATACATCAGGCAGGTATTGCTGAATCAGCGCATCCGGGAGGGGACGGTGCAGGTTGTGATACAGCCTCTTCGCAGCATCCGTGGCTTCCGGTCGGTTCCAGTAATACCGGATGCGGTCTTTATAGCTGAAATACTGTAAAAACCGTATAGTTTCCGGCGATCCCTGATAATGGGATTGCCAATGCCGGGTTTCCTGATTCATCAGTGCTGTCATGACCTGACGCAGATGTGAGCGGTGCTGGATGTCCGGGATTTCGGTTTCGATATGTTCCAGCGCCAGCGTCGCCTTTCGGAATGCAAATGTCAGACATGGTCCGGTTTTAAGCAGGCTGAAGTGATCTTCGGCCATCTGCATGAGCGCTTCGGGCGGCTGGAAGTCCGTAGAATGAATTTCATAGCGCATGCCTTCAGGCAGATGTCTGAAGGCGTTCGACAGAGCGGCGGCGCGCTTTCGCTGATAGGGGGCAATATGCTGGTTCCCAAAATCGACACCCGGCTGAACTACAACAGCGATGACGCGCTGCCATGCATCCTGGAGGCCCGTTTCGGCAAAAATCCGTTCAAAAAGTCTCAGTGACGATAGCAGTGCGTCCGGATCGGTAATGGATGCCTGGTGCGTATCTTCCAGACTGCCGCCAGGGGGAGGAACTTCGTTGCCGATCACATAGGCCGGCAGTGCATCATCCGGGAAAGCGTTTTCTGCGGCGGTGGTCTCTGCGGCCAGACAAAGTATTGCCGCCCTTTGGGCCGCCGTTTCAGGGGTCAGCTTTCCAGGAGGGTCGTCGGCGCAGGTAATATCGGTATCCAGATGGATTTTTTTGAATCCGGCGGCTGTGCATTGCCGTGCAAGCTCTGCGGCGTTCGCCATGGCGACGACAGCGGGTTTATGCTTCCAGACATGGGGGCCTAAATGATCCGCACCGATGATAATGTGATCTGCAGGCAGCTTGGCCGCTTTTGCCAACTGCCGGACATAGGCCGCAAACGCTGCCGGCGTCATCCCCGAATATCCCCCGAACTGATTGACCTGACTGGCGGTGGTTTCCACCAGAAATGGCCGGTTTTCCTGTGAGGCCAGCTCCATAGCCGTTTGCAGCACTGCGGGGTGGGATGAACATATCGATAGCGTTCCGAGGGATTTATCGGCGCTGATATCCAGAAATTTCAGGGCACCTGGAAATTTTTGCATATTTCGGGAAAAACCTCGGCAATATGAAGCATCTTTCAGACGTAACGGGGATTAAATTAGCATGTCTGCTGATTAGAGGCAACTATCGATTGCCGCCAACAAAGTTTTTGCATTTTTTGAAACTTGATGGATACAGCGGGCTTCAGAATTCATTGATATCTGTTGTTTGCAGATGCGCATTTCCTTGACTTCAATCGAGCATTGCCATAAAATCCATCATTTTAAATTCCAACAGGTTGAACGCCATGAAAAAGCAAAAAATCCATGCTATCCGCAATATTGGCATCATTGCCCACATTGATGCCGGAAAGACGACTGTTACCGAACGAATCCTTTATTATACGGGGAAATCTCATAAAATGGGAGAAGTCCATGACGGGGAAGCGGTTATGGACTGGATGCCGGATGAGCAGGAACGCGGCATTACCATTACATCGGCGGTAACCACCTGCCACTGGAAAGATTGTGACATCCAGTTGATAGATACTCCGGGACATGTGGATTTCACTATCGAGGTGGAACGCTCGCTTCGGGTTTTAGATGGCGCTATCGGTGTCTTCTGCGCCGTAGGCGGGGTCGAGCCTCAGTCTGAAACCGTCTGGCGTCAGGCCGATAAATATCATGTGCCCAAGATCGCTTTTATCAACAAAATGGATAGAATCGGCGCTGATTTCGAGCGTGTTGTGGACATGATGAAATCCAGGCTTCATGCCGTTCCTCTGGTTTTGCAGATTCCTGTCGGCAGCGAAGAATCTTTTAGAGGTGTGATTGATCTGGTTCATATGAAACAAATCCTGTGGGACGACGATTCTCTGGGCGCCACCTTTATCCACGAAGATATCTCGACGGAGTATCTGGAATCGGCGCGCAGTCATCGGGAAACACTGATGGAAATGCTGGCTGAAACCGATGATCAGATCATGGAAGCGTATCTCTCGGAAAGCCCTGTCGAACCTGACGTGCTGCTGGAAGCAATACGAAAAGCCACTATTGGGCTTAAACTGGTGCCGGTGCTGTGTGGGTCGGCCCTGAAAAATAAGGGAGTGCAGCCGCTTCTGGATGCCATCGTTCAGTTCCTGCCCAGTCCTGCCGATATCCCCCCTATCAAAGGCGTCCATCCACAAACCGGAGAGCCTGTCGAATGCCCGCCGATGGATAAGGCGCCTCTGGCTGCCCTGATATTCAAGGTTTCGATGGCGGAGGGCCGAAAACTTTCCTTTATCCGGATTTACAGTGGAAAGATCAGGGCTGGCGACGATGTGTTCAATCCCAGCCGGAACAAGAAGGAAAAGCTATCCCGAATCCTTCAGATGCACGCCAACAAGCGGGAGCGGATTGAGGAATCCGGCGCCGGATCTATTGTAGGCGTCATGGGCTTAAAAGAATCCTCCACCGGAGAAACTTTGTGCCAGCCATCCCATCCCATTCTTCTTGAGAAAATGGAATTTTACGAACCGGTTATTTCGCTGGCAATCGAACCGTCCACACATTCGGATCAGGAAAAACTGGATCTGGTTCTGGAAAAATTTCTGGCGGAAGATCCGACCCTGCGGGTCAAGGAAGATGAAAACACAGGGCAGAAAATTCTGTCCGGTATGGGGGAATTGCACCTCGAAATTATTATCAGCCGGATGCAGCGGGAATTCAATACCAGCGTTCATGTGGGAAAACCCCAGGTGGTGTATCGGGAAACCATCGAAAAAGAAGCGTCCGCGACTGCCGTATTCGACAGAGAAGTTGCAGGACAGCGTCACTATGCGGAAGTCTGCATCAGCCTGAAACCGCTTCCGAGAGGAACCGGCAACCGCTTTGTGTCTGTGGCTCCGGAAGATAAAATACCTGTCCAGTTCATAAAATTCATCGAAAACGGCGTGATGGAATCTCTGGAAAGCGGGGCGCTTATGGGATATCCGGTTGTAGATATCGAGGCCAGCCTGACCGATGGTGTATCCCGTGAATCTCAGGGGACAGAACTGGCGTACAAGGTGAGCGCTTCCATGGCCTGTAAGGAAGCTCTGTCCAAAGGAGCGCCATATCTGCTGGATCCGATTATGGATGTGGAAATTCTGGTTCCGGACCTGTTCATGGGAGAAGTGATCGCCGATCTCAACAGCCGTGGAGGGAAAATCGAAGCCATTGAACCTAAAATCGGAGTTCAGTCCATCCGGGCCAGCGTTCCCCTGGCGCGGATGTTCGGATATTCCACTGCCATCCGGTCAGCATCTCAGGGCCGTGGTACATTTACCATGCAGTTTTCGCATTTTGATCGCATTTGAAATTTGGTGTTTTCGTAAAAGATCAATTTATCGAATATTATTGGAGAATGAAGTTATGAAAAAGAAATATTGTATCCAATGGGCGCTGGTGGCATGCCTTCTAATGCTGCCTATTACTGTTGCAGCCCAAGATAAAGCCGATGACAATCTTGTGTATTCTGTACCTGAAGCTCAGTATAATTTCCAGCCTGTTGTTGATGGTACGGAGATCCTTCATGATTTTGTGATAAAAAATACCGGAAAGGATGTGCTGACCATCATGAATGTCAGAACCGGCTGAGGTTGTACCGCCGCTTTTTACACGCGGCAAATCCCCGCCGGCGGCGAGGGAAAAGTCACCATTAAAGTCAATACCACCGGATATGGCGGCAATATGCTGAAAAAAAGTGTTCTGGTGGAGACCAGTGCGGTAAAACAGCCCAATATCACGTTGACCATAACGGGCAATGTGGAAAAATTCATGACAATTACTCCTAACAGGCTGGTATTGCATGGCAATGTCGGAGAGCCTGTGAGCGGTTCTGTCACGATTACCCCGGTAGCCCAGTATCCTTTCAAGGTGCTCGAAGCCAAGCCGAAAAATGGAACCGATATTCAGGCAAAAATTGAAGAAAAGAAGGATGGTAACGCTATTTCTTATGTTCTGACCGCTGAAAACATCAAAAAAGATCCTGGCCGCTACTATGATGTGATTGTCCTCAAGACCGACAGCACAATCAAGCCGGAAATCCAGATCAGCGTTTATGGACAGATACTGGAAGCGCCACCTAAAAAATAAGAGGCAGAAAAGATATCACATATTCCGGGCGTGGTTTCACAGTGTGAAGTCCGCTCGGATATCTGATTCCATTTTGCTTTCAAAATGATATTCCAGCAAGCATTCGGACTGAGACCGCGAAAGCAAGCGAGCAGCGATGAGACTGTACATTCAGTACGTCGAATCGCGGCACAG
>LKPX01000027.1 GCA_001443525.1 Desulfobacteraceae bacterium RAAP-1
CTGCGTTGCGCTGCATCCTTCGTCGTTGCAGCGTACGACAAGTACGCTTCACTCCTCAGGATTTGCGCGCCTTGCCTGCGAACTTTTTACAAAGCCGTCTGAAAATCGACTTTTTACGAGGGTATCATGCTTGAATCCTATCTGAAAAACAGATTAAAAGAGCGGCAGATTCTGCTCATGACGCATATCGTTATGGGTTATCCATCCTTTGAGACATCCTTCAGGCTGATTGAAGCCATGGCCCGCGCAGGAGTGGATCTGATGGAACTACAGATTCCTTTTTCAGAACCCGTTGCCGACGGCCCTGTCATTCTTCATGCCAACCAGAAAGCGCTTTCAGCCGGCGCCACCGTCCAGCAGTGTCTGGATCTGGCGCAGACCGCCGCTGAAACTTTCGAAATTCCGTTTTTATTCATGAGTTATTACAACATCCTTTTTAAATATGGTGTGGAGCGATTCACTGGAGAAATGGCCCAACGTGGCCTGTCCGGAGCTATCGTTCCGGATTTACCTCCGGAAGAGGGGGCGGACTATCTGAGCGCCATGAACATGCACAACCTGTCGCCGATATTTATTTTTTCACCCACCACATCCGATGCCCGCATGAAAATGCTCGCATCGCACGCTCAGGGGTTTGTTTACTGCGTGGCCAGAAAAGGCGTCACCGGTCTGGATACCCGCTTCTCCGAACAACTGGAGACGTATCTGGAGCGGTGCCGGCGCGCTACGTCTCTGCCTCTGGCGCTTGGATTCGGCGTGAAAGACAAGGCGGATGTTGATTTTTTAAAAGGCAAGGCGGATATCGCCGTTATCGGGACACAGACGATCCGGCTGATGGAACAGGAAGGCGTGGAATCTGTCGGCAGCTTCATCGCAGGGCTTCGATAAGCAGGCGTTTTCTCAACAAGGCATACAATATACACTTTAAACTGTCACAATCTGCGCTTTTTGCCCCCTCTCCCAGCGGGAGATGGGGCAAAAAGGAAGCGGAAAAAACAGTGATTCATCAATTTGTAACACTTTCTTCATACACCGCTAACATCCGCCTGCCATAACATCCACCATCTGTTTTTTTGCCGAACGCCGGGGTTTTACGGTCATGGCCAGGTTCGTTTTCAATAAATGGAAACTGGTTTCAAAGCCGTCTTTTTCAGAGAACACCCGCGTTAACGATTTGCCGTCATGTATCAGAACTCCATGCAAAACGATCATCAACATATATATGACGCCGCATACTGGCGGCGTGTCCTGAATGTGAACACCGCTTCCGCCGACAGCCTCCTGGAAGGTCTGCCGTTTTTATCGGGGGATGTGGCGGCAGGCGTTGAAAACGAACTTCAAACCGCCGTTACCGGCAGCAGCGCCACCGTGGATCTTCCCATATCGATTCGCGAATCGGATTGTTTCATGAATATCCGCAAGCGTGTCCACAGTGGTGAAAGTTCAGGAAAATCTGTATCCGATCTTGAAAAATTTATAGCCGACAACACGGATCATACCTGGGAAAACAGTTGGGTGCGGTTTCCTCGAATGTTGCTGAACCGGTATGCACAGAACATACTGACATCCGATCTTCGCGCCGACAAGCGTCATCAGGGAAGCCCCCTGCGTTCGGATGTATCCAGATTTGTTTTCACCCATCAGCAGGAAACATGGCTGAGGATACCTGTCAGTTATCTGATCAAATTAAGCCTGGCGGATGTCATCGGACGGTTCGGCAAGGCCATTCCCGGAATTCAGCATACCGGTGAAAAGCTGATGCAGCATTTTCTTTGTGACAATACATCTCCGGAGACCTGTTCATTTCAACCCGCTTATCTCACTGTCGCCGCTGAAATGGGGCAGGCGTCCGCCGGTGAAACCCTCCGGCGCCATCTGCTGACACATCTGCTGGTGGAATACGCCAATCAACAGTTTCAATTGTATCTGTATGGACAGCAGGCGCGGATATATTTTGCGCCGCATCCACCGCAGAGACTGAAACAGCTCAATGACCTGATTCCCGATGCTTTCTACCGCCGGCTGTTTATGAACCCCTGCCTTTCGGGCTGGGACAGGGGCGAAGAGAAGCATCAGTACATGCATCTGTGCCACCAGGCGCTGTCCCGCAGCCAGATCAACGCCGTTGTCAAACTGAAAGACGCCGGCATCATCAACAACAACCTGGTGGTGCTGCCCAATATTTCCAACATCAGTCTGGCCAACAACGGAACGCATGTCAGTTTAAGCAGCCGAAAACTCGGCAGGCTTATAGCAAACCCTGATTCCGGATATGGGCCGCTCGAAGAGAAATATTTCGGCGATCTGACCATTAAAATCGTGGAGCATTTTTTGCCGCTGTTCGTCAACACCTATTCCGCGGATCCCTTCCGGATGGATTTCTGGGATTTTCATCCGGAAAAAGCGCTGGGATTTTTGTCGCATGAGCTGGATTTCACCCACCTGAGAATGCTCTGGCGACGATGGAAGAAAAAGGCAAAACTCAAAGCCATGGGATATCCGCTGACACCCATGGGGCCGCTGGGACTCGATAAATTTCTGAGCCGGATATTAAGGCTCAAAGGAGATATGATCCTGGATTACAGACTGATGGATTATCTCGTCTGTCTGCTGAGCACCGATCAAAGTCCGGCTCTGAACGGACAGGAAGGCAATGATATCCGCCTGAAGAAAAATCTTGCCGATATGGGAATTTTCGATGCACGGATGGCGCTTTATCTGTTTTACCGGCTTCGCCAGCAGCATGTGATGGGCTTTTCCGGGTTTGAAGGCCGATATTACAGCCTGTTTCACAGTCTCATCAAAGACATGGGGCCAGCGGTCAGCCTTCAGACGCTGATCACCGCTTTCGCCTACAAATCCATTATCAGCCAGAAGATATCTCATCGGCATATTCCCGACACGCCGGTCATCGAAAGTGAACGACGGCAGATTCTTTTTGGCGCGGCTATCGGTATCCCGACTTTTTTCGTACAGAAGCAGACTCCCAACGCCTTCATGCAGCGCATCCTGGCGGAAGCGGATGGTACACGGCCCAGCAGCCGTTATCCGGGATACATCCGGGTGCATCACCTGGAATACCGGCGGGCGCTCCTGAAGATACTGCGCCGGGAGGCGGCGGACCTGATCGAAATGATGCATCTAAAAGATGTGATGGATGATCTGGAAGCCCGCATCACGGACCCGGATCATCATGCAGTATCCGGCAGGCTGACACGCCATATTCTGGATTATGCGGGCGCTTCAACACCTTTTAAACTGAGCGGTGATGAATTCAACCGGGCAGCCGAAAGATATTATCGCAATGACCTGCGAAAACAGCATCTGGCCGAAGCTCTGTGCGTTCTTGAGGATGCATGCACAGGACTGGATGCGGCGGCCGCAGATGATCCCGAACTGGCCCTGGCGCTGCATCAGTTGCTTCGTGACAAAACGATTCATGTGTTCCTGGCGGAAGTTCATGACGATGTGTTGAAGGACCGGATCGGCATCCGCTGTCTGGAAGTTCTGATATGCATTCTGGTGCTGCTGGCCCGTCACGATATGACAAGAGAGACATCGCACATATGAATTTTTATCCCCACCAGTATATTGACAGAGAAACCGGAAGCATTCACACCGAAAATCTCTGCGCCGACGGATTTATTGCCTGGATGTATGGCGGCGTCCGCGAAAACGCCCCGAGGCTTTTCAGCGCACTGGTATCGCCCCGGTTTTCAAAAATGCTGGCATGGCTGCATTATGACCTGCACAGACATCTTGGCCAGCGCCAGATTCGGCATATTTTCCAAGCTTTGAATATCGATCCCGGAGAAATCGCGGATGATGTGTCACACTATCGCTGTCTGAGAGACATTTTCGAACGAAAAATCAAATATGATGCCTGTCGTCCCATGCCGCCGGCCGGAAACACCTTCGGAGTCGTGACATCGCCGGCAGATGCACGGATGCTGTTCGGTTCATTTTCGGATACTTCCCGCTTTTTTATCAAGGAGAAGTTCTTCGACTATGCCGAACTGATCGGTATAGATAAACCGCGATGGCTGCAGCAGTTTCGTGGAGGCGATATGGCGGTTTTCCGGTTGACTCCCGATAAATATCACTACAATCATGTCCCGGTTTCCGGAACCATTGCGGATATTTATGAAATAGCCGGACGGTACCATTCCTGCAACCCCGGCGCAGTGGTGCACATGGCTACGCCATTGTCCAAGAACCGGCGCATGGTCACGATCATAGATACCGATATCGCCGGAGGTGCGGGGGTTGGATATGTCGCCATGATTGAAATTGTGGCATTGATGATCGGGGATATCGTTCCGTGCTACAGTAATAACGCCTACGATCACCCACAGAAACCCTATATCGGCATGCATGTCCGGCAGGGTCAGCCCCAGAGCCTGTACCGCCCGGGCAGCTCCACCACGGTATTGATCTTCGAAAACAACCGTATTCAGTTCTCTGAAGACATCCGGCGCAACATGCTGCGTCAGGATGTCTCCAGCCGCTACTCCAGGGGATTCGGCATGCCTCTGGTGGAGACGGATGTCCGGGTGCGTTCTGAAATCGCCCGGCGGGAAAGGGTTCATGTGGGGGGCAAAAAGCGCAGATTGTAACCGTTTAAAACGTTTTACTCCGCATAGAAAAAGGAGGTATCATGCAACATCTGCTGTTTGTGGCAATTCTGGCCCTGCTGCTCACGCTGATCATGAGGTGGGGATTCAAACATCTTCCGGATGAAAAATGGCAGATATTGGCGTCTGTCCCCCGCATCAAACACGACGGTGCTTCATGGGCGGGCATCAATTTCACCTTTTACGGATTTTTCAGCGCCTGCGCCTACACCTTTGCATCGGCGATCCTGATTCTGCTGCTGGAATCTGCAGGGGTTTCCCTCACCCCCCTCATCCTTCTGACTGTCTGCGTTCTGGGAATTTGCGTACCGGCCTCCAAGGTCATCGCCAGAATTGTAGAAAAGAAATCCGCCACATTTACAGTGAGCGGAGCGTCTTTTATCGGGATCGCTGTGACCCCCTTCATTGTCATTGCCATCAATGCCGCTTCGAAAACATTTACGGGATTTTCTATGCCGGTTATGACCATCATGGCGGCGCTTTCCACGGCCTATGCCTTTGGAGAGGGAATCGGCCGTCTGGCCTGCATCAGTTTTGGATGCTGCTACGGCAGGCGTCTGTCGGAATGCCCCGCATGGGTGCAGCGACTCATGGGCGGCGCCTGTTTTGTATTTTCGGGTAAAACCAAAAAAATTGCCTATTCACACGGTCTCGACGGTCAGAAAGTGCTGCCGGTTCAGGCGGCCACCAGTCTTATTTTCTGCACAATCGGTCTGATCGGTCTTTATCTGTTTCTTGAGGGATATGATACGGCCGCCTTTATCCTGACGGTATGCATCACCCAGATATGGCGGTTTGTATCCGAACTGTTCCGCGCGGATTATCGAGGAGAAGGCGATATCTCCGTCTATCAGATACTTTCTCTTATATCCGTCGGACTGGCCATTGTTTACGGTATCCTGTTTCCGGCGGCCCGGTCTCCGGTGACGGATATTGCAGCAGGTCTGGCCGCCATGTGGAATCCTTCTGTCATCATCTTGCTGCAATCCATATTTGCCGCCATTTTCATATATACCGGAAAAAGCCGGGTGACCGCCTCAATACTGACGTTTCATGTGGTTCAGGACCGGATATAGTGTGTTTGTTATGCCGACAGAATATACACCCTATACATGCATCTCCATGGTATAGACTTTATAAATAGTATCAATCAGATGGGTAACCGTTCGACCGATGGCATCCATTTTGGCCAGGTTGGCAATCCGTTCCCGGGAACGCTGATATTCACGTGGAGAAAGGATATCCTGGAAAAAACCGCAGGCATCGACGAGGCTGACAAGAACGGTTTCTCTGGGCTCCGGAATTTCATCACTCAGTATCAGATTGCGAAGCCGGTTTTCAATATTCTGAAGTTCCACGCCGTCAATAATCGGATACTCCCGGGAGGGAAACAGCCACAGTATTTTTTTGTCTTCCTGTTTCAATATCTTTTTGTCAAGCAGCGCCTGAAGCACGTGATTTTCAATTAAATGTCGATCTGCCCACAATGTATTTATCCAATGAGAGATCAATTGGGGTTTTGCTGACCCGCAGATCAGTGACAAGGCACGATCCAGCACTGGGTTGCCGACGGGTGTGGCATCCAGCAAATAAACCTTCTCAATATCCGTATCAATCCGGTGGAGAAAGGTCAGTTCCGCAAGAATTGCTCCGACCAGTACATTCTGCATTTCAATATTTTTGTATCTGATCGTGGGTCTGCCCGTTTTTTCATCAAGCGCCAAAAGATATATTTCTTCTGCGAAGCTAAGCATGAAAACCTCCTAATCAACTTCTTTATGTTTGGCCCAAAGCAGTAATCGTCTTAGACATTTGCCGAATTTAAGTTCGAAATAGGCTGTAAAAACAATGTGCTAAGCTGCATGGCGGTGATATAAACGATAAACCGGGACAATTCCCGGTTATTAAAGATGACGGTTTTGTAAAAAGTCCACTGGTGGCTTTCAGTCAATGGGGGAAATGCCATTGTCAAACGGTTTCACTTTCTTTCTTCGGAGGTTTGAACAGGGGAAAATATGGAAACGTTCACACTCAGCGTATCGTGAATCCGTCTTCCGGTATATTTTGTACACTCAGTATCATATCCTGATAGCTGCCCATGCGCTTGATGCCATTGTCACCCAATTCGATGATCTGGGTGCAATTTTTGAGCGTGCTGAGGCGGTGAGCGATGATGAGAATGGTGAGATTGCTGCATAATCCCTCGATAGCGTGCATGACAGAATGTTCGGTATCATTGTCCAGAGCGCTGGTGGCCTCGTCAAGAATGATGATATCGGCCTGCTTATACAATGCCCGGGCAATGCCAATCCGCTGGCGCTGGCCGCCGGAAAGACGTATTCCGCGTTCGCCGATCCGGGTCTGATATTGATCTTTCCAACCCTCAATAGTTTCTGCAATCTGAGCGTTATGCGCGGCTTCGCTTACACGGGCATAATCAATTTGTTCCCCGGGTATGGAGAAAGCAATATTTTCAGCGATGCTGGCATCCGATAAAAAGATGGTTTGTGGCACATGGGCGATATGTGCTTGCCAGGCACGCTTATTTGGGTGGGTAATGAGTTGACTATCCACAAATAAACCACCTTCCGTGGGATCTAAAAGCCCCATGATGATATCGAGCAATGTGCTTTTGCCGCTCCCTGTAACGCCAATAAATCCTACACGACTGCCTTTTGTGATGGTTAGGCTCAAGTTGCGCAGCACCCATGGGCCTGTTGGGCTGTAACGGAACGAAAGGGCATGGCAACAGATGTTTTCTTTAAATGGCAAGGGGGGAATTGGCGAAAGCTGATCGGCATCATTTGGCAGGGGCTGTTCCAGCAGATCCAGAGCGTCTTGCAGGGATTGCTGGCCGCCTTTAAAACTTGACCAGCCGGAGTATATCTGCTGCAATACCGGCAGCAGCCGCTGTGCTCCGATCGCCAGAGCTCCCAGAATCGGAATGGCGCGCTGGACCCCGCCGGATTGTTGGGCCAACGTATAAGCCACTGCGGCAATCAGTACCATGCCCAATGCTTCCATTGCAAAACGCGGACTTCCGCCGATAAAAATGTTGCTGCTGTCGGCGCGGCGCAGCTGCAGATCGGCGGCGCGATATATCCGACAGTAAGCGGGCTGGCTGCCGTCAATAAGTACATCGCGAATACCTCCCAGACCTTCTGTCAACGATTTGATGAGCTGACTGGAATTATTTGCAATGCGACGGCTATTGGTGGCCAGCCGGTAACGGGTAAACCGAATGATGAGAGCGTATATCAGTCCGAAGCCCCCAAACGCCATGAGGGCGATCATTGGTTCAATCGCCAGCAAGGCAAACAATATGACGCCAAGAATGACGGAACTGGCAATGACCGTGAGCAGCGGCGCTATAATATTGAAAATGACAGTGTTGACCTTGCTGGTGATACCGTTGATAACTTCGCTGCTGTTGCGGGAGATGTGCACACTGTAAGGCTGATACAGCGTGCGGCGGTAAATTTCAATACTGAGATCGGCGCCGGCGGCAAACGACAACCGGGTACTTGCCCACAGCAAAAGCAGCCGCATAAATCCCGTCGTCAGGGCGGCCATGGCGAATATAACGGTCAGTGGTAGAAGCAGATGCATAGGCTGAGTGATATGCAGCCATTGAATGAGTGGCTGGGCGATAGGGTGGCTGAACACCTTTTCCGGTGCGGTCAACACCCCCAGGAACGGCATGATTGCGCCTATTGAAACGATTTCGGCAAAGGATACAAATACCATCAATATCAGCAGTAAAACAAACTGTTTGTGGCGATGCGGCGTTATATTGTGCCAGAGGCGAATTAGGTGATTCATAGACAATCGAGAATTGATGCCATCGTAAACGATCATGATCAAGATAATTGCCCTCAATCATGAAAATATTTGTCACGGTAAAAAAATCTGCATGCTCTGCTGCGCATGATGCTCTCGTAAAAAGTCGAATTTCGGACGGCTTTGTAAAAAGTTCGAAAACAAGGCGCGCAAATCCGCAAGGAATACGACGTACTTTTGAGTACGCCGTAATGACGAAGGATGCAGCGCAACATCCGGATTTTTTACGAAGCCGTCACGCATGTTCGAGATGTATATCTGTACGGTTCGGTTGTCAACCGGTTTCATTTTCTTTTTCCAGGGAAATAGAGGAACGCTCACTGGCTCATACTTTCTTTCACCATCACTTTTTCGTTTCAAGAAGCCGTCAGTGGAAGCGATCTTATAAATATGTATAAGACGTTCCACTCGATCTCATTAAAGAACATCGTTTGAAAGCAAAATGGAATGAGCTTTGTCAGGGGGGCAATCACAGGTGAGGTCAAGCCTGCACCACCGGCATAGCCGGTGGTGTGTGCGGTGAGGCGATGCTTATCCGGAACAACAGGATCCGTGGCTTCCGCAACTGGAGCATCCGGAAGAAAACGTGACAGCGCAATTCACCCTGAACCCATTGGTGAGAAAATCCACCTTGATGGGTTTGACTTTCTTTATAAAATCCTGATCCACAATATAGGTGAATCCGTCAATTTCAAACACCGCATCCGTAGATTTCCGTGAATCCAGAGCCATAGCCAGGCTCGGCCCCCCACAGCAGCCTTCATTTAAAAAAATACGAATGGGAGAAATTTCCTTGCCTTTAAAATATTCAGCGATCTGATTTGTTGCCGAAGCTGTTACTTCAATCATGATGTCCTCTTTTGACGATTAGTTTTAAAATGTTGATAGTTTTTTTATGTAGTCATGCAGGTTACCGGGCAGGCGTCCAGACAGGCGCGGCAGCCCGTACATCGCTCCGCAATGATCGAACGGGCTTTTTTTCTGACCTTTACTTTAAAATGACCCGGCGCTCCTGTAACTGCTTCGACCTGTGAATAAGTAATCAGCATGATATTTGGGTGGCGGCCTGCGGCCACCAGATAGGGAGATAAAATACACATGGAGCAGTCCGTTGTCGGAAACGTTTTGTCGAGCTGCCCCATGACCCCGCCAATCGCCGGTGTTTTTTCCACGAGGTAAACGAGATATCCGGAATCCGCCAGATCGAGGGAAGCCTGGATACCCGCGACGCCCCCGCCCACTACCATCACTGCGCCAACACAATCTGTATTCATTGAAATTCCTCTGTAAAAATGAACCATAAATGATGTCCGGTTGCGTCATTGGGCATGCTGTTTCAACCGGTTTTCCGGAATTCGTATTCCGGTTCCAGATTCATTGCCTTTTTCACAAATTGTTGCGAAGGGCCCAGATTTCGCACGGTTTCGATAACGGTTGTGGCGACCTCCACAAATTTGGTGGCTTCTGCGGAGGATATCCACGAAAACTGAAGTCGTCCGGGTTCTATGCCCATATGTTCGAGCAGGTTTTTGAATAACGCAAACTTGCGACGCGCATAGAAGTTGCCTTCGATATAGTGGCAGTCGCCTGGATGACAGCCCGAAACCCATACGCCGTCGGCTCCCTGGCAAAACGCCGACAGGATGAATGCGGGGCTGACACGGCCGGTACACGGCAGCTTGATGATACGGATATTCGGGGGATGTTCCAGCCGGCTGACACCTGCCAGATCGGCGGCGCCGTATGTGCACCAGTTGCACAAAAAAGCAGTAATACGAGGTTCCCATGCAGTCATTTCTTCTCTTCTCCATTATTATCAGGTTGTTAAATTATGATGCCTTCGTAAAATTATGATCAGGGCGCTACGGGACGCGGCAGCAGACCGGCCCGTTCCGCAATTTCCGGCACCCGGTGTTCCCATTCGATGGCCATCAGGTGAACGCCGGCAACTCCTTTCATCGTTTTGAATTCTTCGATCTGCTCAAGGCAGAACCGGATGCCTTCTTCCGCCACTTTTCCCTTTTCGGCGCCTTTCAGCCGTTTGATAAGGGATTCAGGCACTTCCATGCCCGGTACGGATTTGGCCATATAACTGGCCATGCCGACGGTTTTCATGGGCGTCACGCCGGCCAGAATGAAGCATTTTTCGGTCAGTCCCATGTCCACGGCCTGCTTCATGAACACCCGGAACCGGTCCATGTTATAAATGCACTGGGTCTGGATGAAATCCGCGCCTGCCGCGATTTTCTTGGTCATCCGATATATCCGGAAATCAAAAGGCTCGGCAAAGGGATTGGCTGCCGCGCCGATAAAGAGCCGGGGCGGTGTGTCGATGACATCATCGTTCATGAATCTGCCTTCATCCCGCATCTTTTTCACCAGCGAAATGAGCTGCATGGAGTCAATGTCATAAACGTTTTTAGCCGCCGGATGGTTGCCGAACTTCTGGTGGTCGCCGGACAGGCACAGCATGTTCCGAACGCCCAGCGCATAGGCGCCGAGGATGTCCGACTGCATGGCCAGTCGGTTACGGTCCCGGCATACCATCTGAAAATTGGGCTCCAGCCCATCCTGAACCATGATGGCGGATGCCGCCCAGCTCGACAGCCGTACCACCGCAGTCTGATTGTCGGTCAGGTTTACCGCATCCACCACACCCTTAAGGTGTGCGAATTTTTCTTTCAAGTGAGCGATGTTCGCGCCTTTGGGCGGGCCGCATTCACCGGTCAGAGCAAAATGACCGGCCTTGAGTACTTTTTCAAGATTACTGCCTGATTTCAGATCATCCATTTTGAATCAGTTCCTCCCTTCGACTCTGCCGGGGGCCACCGTCTCTGGCGGTTTGCCAATTTTTGGCCGGGACGATATCCAGAAGGTCATTCAGCCGTCCCTGTTCGGTTTTCTTTCGAACGATCATGTCCCAGATGCAGTTGATGTTTCTGGAAATTTCACATTTGCCGTGATCCGACCCGCCGCAGGGGCCATTCATCAGGCTCTTGGAACACCGGGCCACCGGGCACATGCCATCAAAATAATGGATGATGCAGGTTCCGCATCCGGCGCAGCGTTCTTCCCAGATGCCGTGAGCCACGGCGCCGCCGAAAAATGTGGTATTGACCGCCGGAAAAAACCGCTGCTGGGGATAGGCTTCGGATAAAAACTGAGGGCCCACCCCACAGGCCATGGATACCACCGCGTCGAAATTATCCACCACAGGTTTGAGCATCTCCACGTATTCAGGGTCGCACTGCCTTTCCAGAACCGTTTCTTCGACAATCAGGGGGCGGCCTTCGATTTTTGCAGCGATTCTGAGTGTGGCCGCCAGAACCTGTACTTCTTTGAGTCCGCCGACATTGCAGACAGTCACACATCCTTTGCAACCAACCAGAAGAATTTTCCGGCAGTCCCTGACCATATCCTGTATCTCGGAAAGAGATTTTCGATCTGCAACAATCATCGTTCACCTTCCTTTTATTCTGCGGCAGCTTCTGGCTGCGGTTGTCGGCGTACAGGGCTGGGGCCAAGTTTCCGGATCCGGTCTGTCATTTCGATCGCGATTTCCGCAAATCGCGGGCCCATGGCCGAACTGAGATTGAACATTTCCACGCGTTCGGGTTCCATTCCGAGTTCCGCCAGCGTTTTTTTGACACATGTCACCCGTTTTAGGGCTTTCAGATTTCCGGAAACAAAATGGCAGTCGCCTTCCATGCACCCGGCGACATATACCCCGTCCGCACCGTCCTCAATGGCCTTCAGCAGATGGACGATATCCACCCGGCCGGTGCAGGGAACCTGGCTGATCTTGATATTGGCGGGATAGGACAGCCGCATGGAACCCGCCAGATCCGCGGCTGCATAGGCACAGTACTTACAACAAAACGCGATAATCGTTGGTTCAAAAGCATCGGACATATCATTATCTCCCTGTATTGATGCTATGGATCTGTGGCTTTCTTACGCCGCCTGAAACAGCGCATCGGTTTTGGCGTTGATCTGCTCGTCCGTGAAATGCTTCAGGGCAATGGCCTTGCCGGGACATTCGGACGCGCACACGCCGCAGCCATGACATTCCACAGCTGCGATGACGGCATGGCCTTTTTCCGGATCGATGCGGGGAATGCCGTAAGGACAGGTCCGAACGCAGGTCAGGCATACCGCGCAGCGTTCCGGATTCACGACGGCAATGACGCTGCCGACCATGATGGCGGTTTTAGACACGATGTTCATAGTCCGGGAGACCGCGGCCTTGGCCTGAGCGATGCTTTCATCGATGGTTTTGGGGTAATGGGCCAGCCCCGCCAGAAACAGCCCTTCGGATGCAAAATCAACGGGCCTCAGCTTGGCGTGTGCTTCCACCAGAAATCCGTCCGCGTTGGCCGGAACCTTGAACGCTTCAAAGAGCTTCTTGTTTTCATTGGGCAGAATCGCCGACGCCAGCACCACCAGATCCGGGTTCAGGATTATGGGCCGCTGCAGAATGTGATCGGTCACGGTCAGCGATAACCGGCTGGAATTTGGTTCAGACGGATCGCCAGGCGTCAGGGATACCACCGGCGGATTTTCCGATTCAAACCGGATAAACTGAACCCCGGCTTCACGGGCTTTCTGATACAGGGATTCCCGGAATCCGTAAGCCCGGATATCCCGGTACAGGATGAATATCTGCACATCCGGATTGATGGTTTTCAGCCACAAGGCGCTTTTCAGGCTGTGCGTGCAGCAGACCCGGCTGCAATAAGGCCGTTCCGCGGATCTGGAGCCCACGCACTGAATGAATACAGCCAGTTTGGCGGAGAGCAGCCGGTTGTCCTGTTTTGTGGCAGCGACATCGAATTCCAGATGGGTCATGACGGATGGATGTGCGCCGTACTGGTATTCCGTGGGTGCATACTCATGGCCGCCGGTGGCCAGAATGGCCGCGCCATGCGGGATGACTGTAGATTTTTCCTTCCCTTCGTCATCCTGGGTAACGAGTGTGGTCGTAAAATTACCGATGGTTCCGGTGACGTGAACGACCTGGGTTTCCATGAAAATTTGAATGTGTTCATGGCGATGAACCGCATCGATCAGGTCAGACAAATATGGCGCAACTGGTTCTCCCTGCCAGGTGGACCTCAACTGTCGCGCCATGCCGCCCAACTGATGGCCGCGCTCCACGAGCCAGGCCTGATATCCCTGCCGGGCGACGCCCAGGGCTGCCTCCATACCGGCAACGCCGCCGCCCACCACCAGCACGGAATTGGTGACATCGAGCATGACCTGCGGGAGCGGCTCGATGTAAGCCGCTTTGGCGACGGCCATGCGTACCAGGTCTTTAGCCTTGGCTGTGGCTTTGGCCGGGCTTGCCATGTGAACCCAGGTATTCTGATCGCGGATATTGGCCATTTCAAAGAGATATTTGTTCAGACCCGCTTCCCGGAGGGTTTCCTGAAACAGCGGTTCATGCGTCCGGGGCGAGCAGGAAGCCACGACCACCCGGTTGATGCCTTTTTCCACCAGAACCTGTTTGATCTTTTCCTGGGTGTCCTGGGAGCAGGTAAAGAGGTTATCTTCCACATGAATCACATGAGGCAGGCTGCGGGCATATTCCCGGATGGCCGGTACATCCGCCACGCCGCCGATATTGATGCCGCAATTACAGACAAAAACGCCGATGCGGGGCTTCTGTCCCGAAAAATCAACTTCCGCCGGCAACTCTCTGACCTTTGTCTGTGTCCACCGGACGTCAGCTAATGTCTCGGTCGCCGAAGCCGCTGCGGCCGAGGCTTCCATGACGGATTGCGGGATGTCCTTAGGGCCTTGAAACGCGCCGCAGACGTAAATTCCTTCCCGGCTGGTGTTGACCGGACGGATATCCGCAGTTTGGGCGTAATGATAGGCATTCAGATCGATGCCTAACCTGCCTGCCAGCGCGATGGCTGATGGCGGCGGCGACAGCCCTGCGGAAAGCACCACCATGTTGAAGGTTTCTTCCTGAACATCGCCGGATTCCAGGACATACCGGATATTCAAATCCCCGTTTTTCAGAGGTTCGATGGTGTGAATCCGAGACCGGATAAACCGCACATGTTTTTCGTCTTTGGCGCGGGTGTAATATTTGTCGAAATCCTTGCCGTAGGTCCGCATGTCCATGTAGAAGACAGCGGCGTCCAGCGGCGTGGATACGTGTTCCTTGGCGATCATGGTTTGCTTGATGGCGTACATGCAGCACACGGATGAGCAGTATCCGTGGCCGGCCCGGTTGATATCCCGGGAACCCACGCATTGCAGCCAGGCGATTTTTTCGGGGATTTCACGGTCATAAGGCCGCATGAGGTGTCCCTTGTAAGGCCCGGATGCGCTCAGAATCCGTTCAAACTCCAGGCTGGTGACAATATTGGGGTGCCGGCCATAAGCCAAAGTATCCAGCCCGGATGGGTCATATACGGAACTGCCCATGGACAGAATCACGGCGCCGACATTCAGAACGGTTCTGCGGGGAGTGTCTGCGTACGAAATGGCTTCCGCCAGACAGGCTTTTTCGCAGAGACCGCACCCGATGCACGCACTGCGGTCAATGGCATATGCCAGCGGCACGGCCTGGGGATATTTGATGTAGATAGCCTTGCGCAGATCCAGACCGCAGTCGAATTCGTTGATGGCCGTTACCGGACATATCTGACGGCATTGACCGCAGGCCGTGCATTTTTCGATATCGATGTATCGCGGGTCATTGCGAACCGTGGCATGAAAGGCGCCAGCCTGTCCTTCCAGTGATTCCACCTCGCTGTTGGAAATGATGTTGATGTTCAGATGGCGGCCGACCTCGACCAGAAACGGGGAAATCACGCACATGGCGCAGTCGTTGGTCGGAAAGGTTTTGTCCAGTTGAGCCATCAGTCCGCCAACGCTCGTGGAATTGTCCACCAGATGAACAAAGTATCCGGCGTTGGCCATGTCCAGGGATGCCTGAATACCGGCGACACCGGCGCCAACGACCATGACGCTGCCGGTTTTTTCGGTTGTTTTTTGAAGGTTCATGATGATTTCTCCTATGCAGCAGCGGCAAACCGCGGCGTTCTTCCCTCGTGTCCGCGCAGCTCGGCCTGGGCGTTTCGTTCCAGGTCATTGAGCCGCAGTGATACGGTATAAACCGGAAGACCGGTTTTCTCCGCAAGTTCCCGAACATTGGCCGGAGCCTGAGAAATGATTTCCTGGATCATGGCCTTGTGATATTCCGTTTCCACAGCCTCCTGCATCACCCGCTGAAAATGGGCGGTATCTGTTTTCTCGTGATAGACATTGCTCCGCTCGGTCACCTGTCGATCAATACCGACCAGCCAGCGCAGGCGGGGTGTCGCCAGCGCCCTGGACAGACCGGCCAGCGCCAGGGTCTGCCTGCTGCGGTCCAGCGGCCCCGATGCGGTGATGGACGCCGTAAAATCCGTTACGCTGTCGGCGTAGGGCTGGGCTTCCGCCGCGCTGGCCCATACCAGCCGTATCCGCTTCCGGCCGATTCCTGAAATATCCAACAGACGCGCCAGCATGTCCATTCGCTTGAGGGTATAGACATTGCCGTCCTGATAATGACAATCCCCGATATGACAGCCGCCGACAAAGACGCCGTCAAACCCCTCTTTCAGAGCGCGGATGGCAAAGAGCGGGTCCACCCGTCCCGAACACATGGTGCGGATGACCCGGATATTGGGCGGATACTGAAGCCGCGACACGCCGGCCAGGTCTGCTCCTGCATACGCACACCAGTTGCATAAAAACGCCAGAATTTTGGGCTGAAACGATGTTTCCATGTTCTGTGTCTCCTTGTCATGCCGCGGCTCCGGCGCATAATGCGGCCAGAATCTGTGTTTCCCGGAAATGTTTCATATCGATGGCCTGCTGCGGACAGGCGGCCGCGCAGACGCCGCACCCCTTGCACAGCGCCGAGATATTTTCCGCACGATACCCCTTGCCGGTCACTTTTTTCAGCCGGATGGCGCCAAAGGAACAGGACGCCTCGCACAGGCCGCAGCCGATGCACCGGCTTTCATCCACCACCGAGACAATGGGAGCGATATCGATGGATTCCTTGACCAGAAGCGCGGAAGCGCGGGAAGCGGCGGCCTGACCTTGGGCTACGGATTCTTCGATCGGTTTGGGATAATGCGCCAGCCCGCAGACGAAGACCCCATCCGTCGAAAAATCGACAGGTCTCAGCTTGACATGGGCTTCCAGATAAAATCCGTCGTCATTGAGCGGCACTTTCAACATCTGAGCGATTTGTTTCTGTCCTTCGGTGGGAACAATGGCCGTGGCAAGGTTCAGATAATCCACCGGAATCTGAAGACGGCGATCCAGTATCGGGTCCAGGGCCGTGATCAGAAGGCCGCCTTGTGCGTCCACCTCCACTACAGGTTTGTCTTCCGCACTGTAGCGGATGAAAATAACGCCCATTCCCCTGGCTTTCTGGTACAGGGCTTCCCGCTGACCGAAAGTGCGCATATCCCGGTAGAAAATGACCACGCGCAGCTCCGGTTTTTTTTCTTTCAGCCGGATGGCCCCTTGAACGGACGCCGTACAGCAGATTCTGGAGCAGTATGGCCGCTCCGGTTCGCGGGAGCCCACACACTGAATAAACGCTATGCCGGTGGCCGACGCCAGCTTTTCCGGATACTGATCAAACAAATATTCCAGTTCGTGCCAGGTGGTGACGCGCCCGCTTTGGCCGCAGAGATATTCTGTGGTCTGAAGCGGCTGACCGCCTGTCGCCAGAATCACTGCGCCGTGGGCGATGGTGTGAAGGCCCTGATGGGTCTGTACTTTGGTTGAAAAATTGCCCACGAACCCATCGATGGCGGTGATTTCCGCACCGGTCAGGCAATGAATGCTTTCATGATTTTGAACCCGTTCGATCAGGCAGGACAGCAGCGGCTGGACGGGCTCGTTGTTCCAGATTTGCCGTACCTGCCGGGCGTGACCGCCCAATTGGCTTTCTCGTTCGATCAGCCAGATTTCAAACCCCTGGTCTGCAAGGTTCAGGGCTGCGCTCATGCCGGCCACACCGGCCCCAATGACCAGGGCTACCGGGTTGACCGGAATTTTCAGCGGCTCAATCGCTTCCAGGAGGCTGACCCTGGCCACCGCCATGCGCACCAGATCCCTGGCCTTTTGTGTAGCGGCCTCCGGATTTTTCTGATGCACCCAGGCGTTCTGATCCCGGATATTGGCGAATTCAAAGAGGTAAGGATTGAGACCGGCTTCCTGAAGGGTTTCCTGAAACAAGGGCTCGTGCGTCCGCGGGGTGCAGGCGGCCACCACGACCCGGTTCAGCCCATGTTCCACGATGGCCTGACGTATGGACTGCTGGGTGTCCTGACTGCATGTAAAGAGATTGTTGGTTGCAAACACCACATCGGGCAGGGTTTGGGCGTAGTCACGAACCGATGGAACATCCACAATGCCGGCGATATTGGTGCCGCAATGACAGACAAATACACCGATGCGGGGCGTTTGCCCCGAAACCGGCATTGCATCGGGATAGGTTCTCTCATGAGTCAGACGGTTTCTGGCCTGAGCCAGAAGGGCTGCGGAAGCGGATGCGGCGGCCGAGGCTTCCACGACCGTTTGGGGAATATCCTTGGGGCCTGCGAATGCGCCGCTGACGAAAACGCCGGGCCGGGAAGTGGCGACCGGGCTGAAACCACTGGTGGCGGCAAATCCATCCGAATCTACAGCCACGCCGAGCTTTTCCGCCAACTGACGCGTTTCTTTCGATATTTCCATCCCGACGGACAGCACCACCAAATTAAAAATTTCCTCATGCAGTTCGCCGGAATCCAGGAAACAGGTGATTTTCAGATCATGACTGTCCGCTGGTTCGATCGAATGTACCCTGGCGCGGACAAACCGTACTCCGGCCACTTCACGGGCCTGGTTGAAGGTTTGTTCAAAGCCTTTGCCATGGGTGCGCATGTCCATGTAGAAAATGGCTGTATCCAAACCGGATCCGGCATGTTCCATGGCCACCAGGGCCTCCTTGATGGCGGCCATGCAGCAGATTCCGGAGCAGTATCCATGCGCATCCTCCCGAATATCCCGAGAGCCGACGCACTGGAGCCAGGCGATTTTTTGCGGCTCCTGGTGATCTGAAGGCCGAACCAGATGGCCTTCAAACGGGCCGGATGCACTCAGAATCCGCTCGAATTCCATGCTGGTGATGACGTTGGGTAGCACCCCATATCCATATCGATCCACACCGGCCGGATTGTACGGAGAAAATCCCGGGGACAGAATAACAGCTCCGACATCGATGTGATGCAGGGTTTCGGTTTGCGTGAAATTTACAGCCCCAGTCGGGCAGAACTTTTCGCAGGCCCGGCACTTGCCTTTCTCAAAATAGATGCAATGGGCGGCGTCGATGGCGTATTTCAACGGTACGGCCTGGGGATAGGGCACATAGGCCGCTTTTCGCTCGCTGAATCCTTGATTGAATTCATTTTTGACTTTCCGGGGGCATTTTTCGGCGCATTTGCCGCAGGCAATGCACTTTTCCACATCGATGTAGCGGGGGCGCTCCCGCACCGTTACCGTAAAATTTCCTGCCTCGCCTGCAACGGATTCCACCTCCGAAAGGGTCAGCAGCCGAATGTTCCTGTGCCGACCCACTTCGACCAGCTTGGGGGAGAGAATACACATGGAGCAGTCATTGGTCGGAAATGTCTTATCGAGCGCGCTCATCACACCGCCAATAGCCGGCGATTTTTCCACCAGATAAACGAAAAACCCGGCGTTGGCCAGATCGAGGGCGGACTGAATTCCACCGATCCCGCCGCCGACAACCATTGCCGAGCCGATCACATTTTCTGTCATGAGAGGCCTCCTTGTTTTACGAATTCATCAACGATGACGACTTCGTAAAAAGTCCGCATGCTGCGTTGTGCCGCATCCTTCGTCATTGCAGCGTACGACAAGTACGCTTCATTCCTCAGGACTTGCACGCCTTGTCTGCGAACATTTTACGAAGTCGTCCGAAATTTGATTTTTTACGAATTCATCAACGCTGTGGATTTAATACCCCGGAAGATTGACCTCCGCCAGATCCGGCCCCAGATAGGTCCGTTCCGATTCGGCTAAAATGCCCAGAGACAGGGCAATGATCGTCCAAAGATGCAGGGACCGGTATTTTCCACCGCCGAAATGTTCGCCCAGTTCATGAATCTGGGCGTGGCAGTTGTGGCAGGGCGTGATGACATAAGGTGCGCCAGTTTCCATAATCTGAGCATGTTTGAGCCGTCCATAATAAAAACGGGCGTCTTTGTAGCCGTTCTGAAGAGATCCGCCACCACCGCCGCAGCAGTAATTATTGGATTTGTTGGGATAGGTATCGATGAAATTTTCCTCGCCCACACAGGCCATTGTGACAAATCTCAGTTCATCCGCCAGTGTATCTCCCCATCCCTTCCGGATTTGATTACAGGGATCCTGCACAGTGAATTTGATCTTAAGGTCTTTGTTCCAGTCGGAATTCACCTTGAGTCTGCCCTCGCGGATCCATTGGGCGTAATATTTTACCATGGGCGCAATTTCGAGTTCGGTTTCAATTTTAAATTTTTTCTGCCCGGCATATACCGAATAGGTCGAATGTCCGCATTCGGTATTCAGATAGACCTTGCATCCCAGACCCATGGCGGTCTGGAGCGTCGTATTGGTGATTTTTTTCCATCCCTCGTCATCGGCCAGAAACATGCAATAATTTTCTCCGCCCCATCCCGTGGTGCTGTATGTCCAATCCGCACCGACCAGATGCAGAATCTTCCAGAGCGGCGCCATTTCTTCAGGTTCGGTGACCGGTTCACGGGAATTCTGGCTCAGGAAGAAATGGGCCCCCTGTTTATCGATCGGGGCCTGAAGCTCTTCCCAGCCGGGCTGATCGGCCCGCACTTCTTCCAGCATGTCCTCAACCACAAACCGGAAATCCTCTTCCGGGGTGCCCATAGCGCTGCCGCTCGTGTTCCGAAGCGCCATGTTACAGGAACCCAGAATGCCCTTGGGCCGCGTTTCCCTCGGCCACAGTTTCCGGGCTTCAAAAACCAGGGCTGCGATATTAATGTTCATAGGGCAGGCGTACGTGCAGCGATAGCACATAGTACACATCCACACCCAGGGGTGTCCGGTAATTTCATCGTCCAGACCCATGGCCGCCATCCGGAGAAATTTTCGCGGATCCATGTTTTCAAGGCCTGTCGCCGGACATCCGGACGAACAGGCGCCGCAGGTCAGACAGAGATTGAGGTTGCCGTCCGGCACGATTTCCTTGACCTTATCCAGAAAAGTGCTTGTTTTTTGTTTGTCTATCTTGATGATTCCTTCGCTCATGATGGCTCCTTTATAAAAAATTATAATATTTCAAACTGTTATATTCGGATTGGTCTTGCTTCAGCATTTTCAAAGGTTGCTGCGGAATGGCTGCATGTGAACTGAACCCTCACCTGGCCATTCCATGGTTGAACAATCCACTGAAAATCTTTCGAAGGTATCTTTCTTCAATCGGTTGAAGGAATGGCTCATCTTCCGTTTCGAATTTCCGCTGTTTGGCAGCCGTTTTTTTCTTAACCGGTTTTTGAACCATAAAAATCTTTCCACGGGGTTTGTCCGCACGAAGCTGAAGAAATTTGTTTTTTTCCAGCCAGAGATTGCATTCGTCATGGGTTCCGATATAGGTGACAAACAGGCAGTCTTCATCCAGAATGGTAATCAGCCTGTAACCACCTCCGATATCGTATTTGGTGCATTTTCTGATGCGATATTCGCCTTTTTTGGTCATTACTCCGATTTCTGCAGGAGAACTGCATCCCTGAATCAGCCGGACAATGATTTCATCCGCTTCCTTCGCGGCCATTCCCCCTTTTTTGCCCGCTTTGCGGATGTTCTCCATCTGCTTGTCAAATCTGGGGTCTCTGAATACAGATCGAATCAAATATCCTCCTTGTTTACCGATAAATATCCGCAATGAAACCCGGCTTTTTCCGGCTTCAGGAACAAAGGTCAGCGAAGCCCTGACAAAATGCAGGGAACACCTGTAAACAGATAGAAAAAATCAATCAGGAAGAAAAATCAGGAAAGACGAAAGGAAAGGCAATGACAGCCATGAACTGCGAACTAACCGGAAATATGATCTTTCAGTCTTATCCTGTGCTCACCGACCCGGGTGGCCTTCTTCAAGCTATCTCAGGTAAAACCGAAAAAAAGACGCATGATCAAACCCTAAAAGAGATGTTTGTGATGAAGTCGTCATTATTGACGACTTCGTAAAAAGTCCGGATGCTGCGTTGCGCTGCATCCTTCGTCGTTGCGCGTACCATAAGTACGCCTCACTCCTCAGGATTTGCGCGCCTTGCCTGCGGCCTTTTTACAAAGCCGTCCGAATTTCGACTTTTTACGAGGGCGTCATTATTGAAGTTCAACAGAATACTTTTCGGCCTGAGTACAATATGGTTTATCGACCGATGATGGATTCAATATATTACATTATTAAATTTGTCAATCCGATATTTAAGATATAGCTTTCAGTAATATATGAAATAATGTCATAAATATATTGAATTTTATATATTCATATTAATCATGAGATGTGTTTGCTTTTGCGGAAGACAGGAGAATATGATAAGTTTTCAAAATACGGTTTCGAAGCGGCTGTGCGCAGAGTTTTTGCGAAGCCGTCTCAATTGAATTGAGTTATGTTACAGGCAAACGCCACCCAGACTCAGCGTCGGGTGGCGTTTTTTTTGTTTTTACGGAGGTGAAAATGACAGCAAAACTTCTGGTTATCGACAATTACGATTCCTTCACCTATAACCTGGTACAGATGTTCCGAAGGTATGCGCTGGAGATAACCATCATCCGCAGTGACCGGACATGTCCCGAAGCCATCGAAATCATGAAGCCGGATTACATCCTGATCAGTCCCGGTCCGCGGGATCCGCGTCATGCCGGTATTTCCATGCCGCTCATTGCCCGGTGGTATCGGCGAATTCCCATTTTGGGCGTGTGTCTGGGAATGCAGTGCATGAATGAGGCCTTTGGCGGGGCAACCGTTCGGGCGCCGGTTCCGGTACATGGCAAGAGCAGCCATATCACGCATATCGGGAAATGGCTTTTTCATGGGATTCCCACTCCGTTAGCCGTTGCCCGGTACCATTCCTTAATGGCGGCGCCGGCTTCGGACAGTCCGCTGGTTGTTACCGCTCAAAGCCTGGATGGAGTTATTATGGGGCTGTCACATCCGCAATATCCTCTTCACGGGGTTCAGTTTCATCCGGAAAGTTTCATGACGGACTGTGGTTTTCAGCAGATTGAAAATTTTCTTCGGTTCGGTCCCTGCAATCTGTAGAACAGATATGTCGTAAATCAGTTCATGTCGAGGTTGTAATGATTGTTTTTACCCTGTTAAGCGACATTGATCTTGATAAACAAAATGGACTTCGATATTATCCAATAATTTTGAAAAATTATTCATATTTTCTCCGACAGAGGCGGCGTTGGGCATTTCCCTTGCCTTTGATGCGTTGAAGCGCTCTCATCGGGATTTTTTCCAATCTCATTGGGGCTGAACAATGACACGTGAACACAACTCCTATAAATCACTATTGATACTGGCAGCAGGAGCCAGGGGCGCTATCGGTTCGACATTGGCCGCATCCATATCGGCGCTGCGCCACGATCCTGAGAAGGTGCTGCCGTATCTGACCACCGCCGGAAAATTTCCATGGCTTTTCCCCCAGGAAGCCGTGAATTTAGCCGGGTGGGATATTGCCGCACATTCCATGACATCCGCTATTCGCGAACATGGCGTGCTGCCAGCCTCTGCCTGGGCATCCTCTGCGGATGAAATAGACCGGATTCAGGTGCTGCCGGCCCCGCCTGCCAATGCCAGCATGGCGGCGCAGGTGGATCAGATCGTTCACGATATCCGCACACTTACCGCCTGTTTTCCGGAATCGCTTCCGGTTTTTGTCAATCTGCTCCCTGCCTGTGGTGCTGTATCGCCGGACGTCTGGCAGGCGGCTGCGGATATTGTCCGGCATGTGAATCCTGTTGTTTTTCCGGATATGGCCTATGCTCTCGGTGCTGTTTTTGCGGGGATTCCGATCGTCAATTTCACTCCCAACCCCATAGACTGCAAAGCCCTCGTTCAGGAAGCCGTCAAAAGCAGTATTCCTGTGGCCGGGCGTGATGGAAAGACAGGTCAGACTTTTTTTAAAGTGGTGCTGGCCTCTGCGTTCAAAGCACGAAATCTTCAGGTGGATGGATGGTACAGCCTGAACATCCTCGGAAACGCCGACGGTAAAAATCTCATGGATCCTGAGAGGGCTTCCGGAAAACTTGCCAACAAAACCCGGCTGCTGGACGATATTCTGGGATATCCGGTGGGCCGGCGGTACGGTGAAGCCGCGCACAAAGTGCATATTGACTATTATCCGCCCAGAGGCGACGCCAAGGAAGCCTGGGACGTCATTGATTTAAACGGCATTTTCGATATGCCGATGAGCCTCAGAGTCAACCTTCAGGGAAGAGATTCCATCCTTGCCGCGCCGCTGGTGCTGGATCTGGCCAGATGGATGGCCGCGCTTTTTCTGTCAGGACGCAAGGGGCTTGTGCCCGAACTGGGGTTTTATTTCAAGAAGCCTGTGGGCGATTCACCGCCCGTTACCTTCCAGGAGCAGCTCAACTGCCTGCAGGTGCTTGAGCAGGCGTGTAACGATCATGTCCATTACCTGCCCGGAGGCCGTTTATGATATTTGGATACAGCACCAACGCATTTGTCAAATTTTCTCTGCCGGAATCTATTGAGCGCATCGCCAGGCTGGGATTCAAAGGGGTCGAAATCATGTGCGACCGCCCCCATCTCTATCCCCCCGACTATCAGGATAGCGATATTCAGCAGTTGCACCAGATTCTGAAACAGACCGGTTTAAAAATCACCAATCTGAACAGTTTCACCCTGTTTGCCGTGGGCGATACCTATCTGCCGTCGTGGATCGAAGCAGACCAGGCCCGCCGTGATATCCGGATTCGTCACACGCTTGAATGCCTCCATATCGCAAGCGTTCTGGGATGCACCAACATTTCGATTCCTCCGGGCGGCCCCCTGAAGGAAATGTCTGAATCCGAAGCCATCCGGCTTTTCCATCAGGGGCTGGATCAGGTTATTCCCGTGGCGGAATCCCTGAATGTCCGGCTGTTGATAGAACCCGAACCGGCGCTGTTGATGGAGAATTCATCCCAGTTCAAGGCGTTTATCCGTGACATTCGTTCCAAAGCGGTAGGGCTGAATTTTGATATCGGCCATTTTTTCTGCGCCGGAGAAGCGCCTCATGCGGCGTTTGAAGACTTGTTTGAATGGATTGGACACGTCCATATCGAAGATATCGGCGCCAGTCGGGTGCATGCCCATCTGATTGCAGGTAAAGGCGCCATCCGCTTTACTGAAATATTCAACGTTATGGCCCGGTTGCAATATACCGGTGATATCAGCCTAGAACTCTATCCCTATGTGGATATGCCGGAAGAAGCCGGGCGCCAGAGCTTTGCCTTTCTGGCGCCGCTGATGCAGCAGGCCGGGCTGATGAAGGATACCGATCACTCACTTGTTTTTTGAAGGAGATTTTCATGCCTTTCCCTAAAATCGTCTGGCTGAATGAACGCATGCAGCGAGCCGGACTGCTCCAGCGGCTGGCTCATGAGAAACTGGCCACGTACGGATTTTATCAGGTTCCGGAAGAAGAAAAAGTTCATTATGTCCGCAGGCATTTCAATTCGGTGGCAGACTGCTATGACCTCATGAACACCATTCTGAGCTTTGGAATTCACTATCAGTGGAAACGCAGCGCCATACGCGCCATGAGACTGAAACCCGGAGATCGGGTGCTGGATGTGTGCGGCGGCACTGGAGATCTGGCCATTCTGGCAGCCGAACATGTAAAGGATACCGGCCAGATCGTGCTGTATGACATCAATCGGGAGATGATCCTGGCGGGGAAACATCAGCCGAGGCACGGGGATATCCGAAAAAAAATCAAATATGTTCAAGGAGATATCGAGGCCATATCCCTTCCAGATAACAGTATGGATGCGGCTATGGTTGGTTTTGGCATCCGGAATGTGACGCATATGGAAAAAGGTTTCGCCGAAATGTACCGGGTGCTTAAACCCGGCGGCGTCATGATGTGTCTGGAATTTTCCAAGCCGGTTTCCTCTGTTTTCAGATGGCTTTACGATATGTATTCGTTTTATATCATGCCCTGGCTGGGGCAGATGATCGCCGGAACCCGCTCGGCCTATATTCACCTTCCGGAAACCATCCGGCTGTTTCCCTTGCCGGATGAACTCAGTGACATGCTCAAATCCATCGGCTTTTCTCACATCACGTACCGCCGGTTGACCAACGGTATCGCGGTAGTTCATACAGGAATCAAAGAAGTATGACGACTTCGTAAAAAGTCCGCATGCCGCGTTGTGCTGCATCCTTTCATAGTACGCTTCCTTCCTTGCGGATTTGCGCACCTTGCCTGCGAACATTTTACGAAGCCGTCAAGTATGAAAAAAGGAGGAATCTCTACCGGGTTCCTGCTGTTGAAGGAGTTGTATTTTGAAAACCAAGTCTGACAAAATAGGGCGCAACAGCCTCTGCCCCTGCGGCAGCGGCCTGAAATATAAAAAATGCTGCGCATCCAAGGGGGTATCATCACTCCCTGTTCTTAAAAGTGAATACAGCCGGAAATATAAAATCAGGTTCAAATCCCCGGAAGATGTCGAAGGTATCCGCAAAGCCGGACGTATTGCTCTGGATGCGCTGGATTTGGCGGAATCCATGATTCGGCCGGGTATTTCCACCAATGACATCGATGCGGCGCTTCATGAATTCACCATAAAAAATAAAGCCATTCCGGCGCCGCTGCATTACAGGGGATATCCCAAAAGCGTCTGCATTTCGGTGAATGAAGTGATCTGCCATGGCATCCCCGATGAACGCATCCTTAAAGACGGCGATATCGTCAATGTGGATGTCACCCCCATTTTAAACGGCTATTACGCCGATGCCAATAAAACGTTTTTTTCAGGAACGCCGGGGCCGGATGCCGTTAAAATCGTCAGCGTGACGCTCGAATGCCTGCGTGAGGGAATTCGTATGGTCAAACCTGGCAACACCACCGGCGATATCGGATGGGCTATCCAGCAATATGCAGAAGGGCAGGGATGTTCGGTTGTCCGGGAATTTGTCGGACATGGGGTGGGATTTGAATTTCATGAACCCCCCCAGATACTTCATTATGGACGTCGGGGCGATGGGTTTCTGCTGCTGCCCGGTATGGTGTTCACCATCGAGCCCATGATCAATCTGGGCGCCCGCTTTTTACATGTTCTGGATGATAAATGGACGGCGGTCACCAACGACGGCAGTCTTTCTGCACAGTTTGAACAGACGCTGCTTGTCACCGAAGACGGCTGTGAAAGTCTGACGCCATTTTGAATCCGGAGAATGCTGTGCGTCAACAGGTGAAATGCTTTTGCATGGCCTGTGGAAGGAATCTGAGCAAATCGGAGATGGAAAACGCAGGCGTCGGGTTTGCATAAAGCCCCATATAGCGATTGATGCGAGAGGCTTGAATACAGGCGTCAGGGATGGATTTGCCGGAGGCCGTCAGGCCGAGCACGATGCCTGCCAGGCTGTCGCCCGTGCCGCCGACAGGCTCCATCGCTTCCACACAGGGCGTGGAAATGACGGCGACGATGTTTCCGCCGGATACGATATGATCGCTTTGTCCTTTGACCAGCAGGTGTCTGGCAGTGTTGCCGCAGGCGGCCGCTTTCCGGATTAAATCCGGTACCCGATTTTCTTCATGAAGCAGAAAACCCCGCGTATAAAACGGATGGGGTGCTTTTTCATCCGCCAGAAACGCCAGTTCGCCGGCATCCGGTGTGAAGAGATCGTAGGCCGCGGCATAGCCGCTCATTTTGGCCACATACATATATCCGGCATCCGCCAGAAGGAGCGGTCTTTCCGGCAGTTCGTCAATGGCGATCAGGATGCGGTTATGCCAGTCCACATCGGGCTGGAGATAATGAAACAGAATGCCGGAATAGTTGGTATGCGCCAGCCCGGATTCTGTCAGGTAACGATAAATCCGCCGGCTGCCGTCGCCGTCTCCGATATCGCCGCACAGCAGAACATCCGGAGGGGTGATGTTGAGTTCCAGACAGGTCAGACAGGCGGCGGCAGCCAGAGCCGGTGTTCCTCGGGCGACCGCTACGTCGTGGCCATCCACCGATAGCGTTCCGTTACAGATGCGCGCCGGGTGATGCACCAGTGGAAAATCACGGCGCGGGACGGTGCCGACAATCAGCCAGGACATTGGCGCTCCATTTCCTCATAGGCCAGATGCAGGGCGTATCCACACAGGGTTTTCCCCAGGGATCGGGGACATGGCGCGCTGCTCAGCGTCTGGCCGATCAGTTGTTCCGCCAGCCATGGAACATCCGGGCATCCGCCGCCGGAAATGTTGACAATACATCTGTCGGGCTTATGAACCGTCAGCTTCATGTTAGCAGCCCGAACCATCAGATAATCCCCCATATGCCGGATCTGAAACAGGGATACCGGCTCCAGAAGCACATCCTGAACCGGAACGATCTGTATCGGCTGAATTCCGGATGCGTCGAGGAGACGCTGAATTTCAAGTTCTGAAATCAGTGAAAATTCGATGACCAGATCACATCCGGTGCGCACATCCGGCGGGGGACCCATGACCCGGATATCCATCCCCGCATTTTTCAGGCAGGATTCCGCAGCAATGACATCGCCCGTATGATCAAAAACCAGTATGCCTCTGGCGGAAACACCCGTGAGGCTGGCTTTGGATGAGCGGTTGGCGCTGCGATGTTTGAAAAATTGCATCACAGATACTAAAGCGTTCATATTTTGAAGTCCGGTTGAAGCATGATGCCTTTGTATTCAAAAATATCCATAGCTGTTCATGCTCATGATCATTGCAAAAACAGGGATGATTCAGTATTATCTTACTTGTAAGAATGATCCAGTATCAAGGAGTCTGATATGCAAAATTTATCTACGACAAAAATGTCTTCAAGAGGTCAGATTGTCATCCCCGAGGAAGTCCGCACACGGCTTAATCTGCATACAGGAATGCAGTTTGTCGTTATTGGCGAGAACGATGTGGTTATTCTCAAAGCAATAACGCCCTCATCCATAACCGGGTTTGACGCGATTATTGAAAAAGCGCGATGCCAGGCAAAATCTGCAGGGCTCAAAAAACGCGATATCAATGAAGCTATCGAACGGGTACGGAATCGGGGATGAAAGTCGTACTTGATACAAACGTCTTTGTCTCCGGGATTTTTTTTGCCGGGCCGCCGTATCGTATTCTCGAAGCATGGCGTGACGGTAAAGTGCAACTGATAATCTCTCAGGAAATTGCCGATGAATACCGAAGGGTTGTCATTGAGCTTTCCAAACAGTACTCAATAATAGATGCTGTACCGATACTGGAATATGTAACCCAAAATATGGAATTAATTAACGCCCCTGTTTTGTCGGAATCCGTCTGCACACACCCGGATGATGATAAATTTATAGCCTGTGCGATAGCGGCCGATTGCGATATCATCGTAAGCGGTGACAAGCATTTACTAAAGGTATCCGGTTACTGCGGAGTACAGGTGCTAAAGCCCAGGGTGTTTGTTGATAAATTTTTACCGCTTGTTCTATGATGAATTCAGCCGGAACTGTTTTGAAACACGAAGCATAACGTGTTCTTTATGCAAATCCCTTGTGAATCATCACGCGGTATTCGCCGTCGTTCTGTTCAACGTTTGCAATGAGCCAGCCTTTGCCGGTTGCGGCGCGGGATACATTTTCAAAGCTGGTGCTGCTGTCAACACGTATGCAGATATCATCGTTTCCCGCGGACTGTATGGCCTGAAGGGTCATCAGCACGGGTTGCGGGCAGGAAAGCCCTCTTGCGTCAACTTCATATGACATGACAGATTCCTCCTTTTAGCTGCGTTTTAAATGGCCGAACCCAATGGACAGGGATATCAGCAATCCGATAAAAACAGCCGCCATACCGTGAGGGCCGATGCCGTCTGGCGAACTGGCAAGTCCGAAATTATGGGAAATGGCGGCGCCTGTGATCATACCTAAAGCAAACAACCCGGCATCACTGTCGCCTTCACCGGACAGGAAAAGCTGCCGCCCAGGGCAGCCGCCTGCCAGAGCGAACGCCAGTCCGGCCACGACCATGCCAGCGAAATTCCATAATTCCTGGGTATGGGCTACGGGTTGACCAATGAATCCGGGTTTGAAAGAGCCCAGCAGCAGGTTCATGATCAGCGCGGCGGCAAGCAGTGCGATCAGTCCGGAAAACAGGTGCATCTGGCGGAAGAGAATAACATCCCGCAGCGCGCCCATCGTGCAGAAGCGGCTGCGCTGCGCCAGAAACCCAACGATCAGGCTGATGATCAGCGATATGTACAGCGGCGCATGGGCGGCTCCGGGGCCCTTCAGGCTGTACCACAGAACTCCGGACTGGGCCTGACCTTCTACGGGTTGAAAGATCAGCCGGAGCGCCAGAAGACCGATCATGACCAGCGGCAGGATCCATCCGGATGCCGCGTGCTGTTCGGAGGTTTTGCCCAGCGTGTATCCATTTTTAAAAAAGAGGGTACCGATCCATATGCCGACCAGCAGCCCCAGAAATCCAAAAATGGCGTTCCCGTCGCCGCCGGCCAACCGCAGCATGACACGCCAGGGGCACCCTAAAAACACCAGTGCGCCGATCATGGCGACAACGCCCAGAACATAGCGGACTAATGGCGACGATCCGCCGCGTGGCCTGAACTCTTTAAAAAGGAGCGCGGCCAGAAACGCGCCCAGCACAAAGCCCATAATTTCCGGACGCAGATACTGTACCACTGCGGCGCGGTGAAGGCCCAGCCCGCCGGCGATATCCCGTTCGAAACAGGCCACGCAGATGCCCATATTGGGTGGATTGCCCCAGTGTTGCAGTAAAACCGCCAGAACGCCGATAACGCCTCCTACGGTTGCCACGCCCGCTGTCGAAGAAAACCAGTTGTGTTTCATCTTGCCTGTCCTTGTTGCCGGTTGATTCTGTACAATTGAGTGATGCGTTATTCCGGAGATGTCGAAGTCTCCAGATGCCATCTCCTTGAGCGCTTTATTAAAATATATGGAATATGTCAAATTCATAAAAGTTATATCTTGATATGCTTGATGCCTTTGTAAAAAGTCAGAATTTCTGACGACTTCGTAAAAAGTTCGCAGGCAAGGCGTGCGAATCCGCAAGGAATGAAGCGTACTTGTCGTACGCTGCAATGACGAAGGATGCGGCACAACGCAGCATACGGCTGCCCTCAACCGCTGAAATTTCTTGACAGAAGACCATAATCTGCATAACCATTGAAATCCAATGCCATATCCTGTTCTCTGGGTGGATGAAACGCTGACGGCTTCGTAAAAAGTCCCATGGCCGGAGAATATATGCGCCGGACCTGTTGGGTGTGATAGGAGGTGACAGATGACCATGAAACGGTATGCCGGATTTGACTTTAGCGTTATATCGAATGCGAGGCTGCGTCAGGCAGCGCTTTGCTGGGTGCTGGCTGTACTGATAGTGCTGGTGGCAGGATGCAGCAAAGAAAAATCGCCGCTGAAAATAGGATTCGCCGGAGGTCTGACCGGACGATATTCCGATCTGGGAACTTCCGGCAGAAATGGCGCGACATTGGCGGTGGAGGAAATCAATGCGGCGGGCGGCATTCACGGCCGTCCTGTGGAGCTGATTGTCCGGGACGACCAGCAGGATCCGGAAATGGCTGTTCAGGTGGATAATGATCTGATTCAGAAAGGCGTTGTGGCCATCATCGGGCATATGACCAGCGATATGGCCATGGCTGCCGTACCGTTGATGAACCGGAAAGGGGTTTTAATGATCAGCCCTACGGTAAGTACTACCTTTCTGAGCGGCAAAGACGATGATTTTATCCGCGTGACGCCGGCTTTGTCCGAAGAGCCCAAAAAACTGGCCGATTATGCCCGTAAGGGGTTGGGGGTAAGCCGGATGGCGATCATTTGCGATAAAGCAAATCGCGCCTATACTGAAGACTATGCCGATGCTTTCAAATCGTGTTTTGGAAATATGGGGGGTCATGTAACCGCGACCATTACCTTCACACATGGCGCCGATACGCATTTCGATATCCTGGCGCATGAAGTGTCGGCATCCGGCTGTGAAGGTGTTCTGATCGCAGCCGGAGCTCTGGATGCCGGTATGATCTGCCAGCAACTGCACCGTGAAAACGCAAACCTTCACATTTTTTGCAGTGGATGGGCCATGACGCAGGATTTTATTCAAAGCGCCGGACGTGCGGCTGATGGCGTCATGTTCGCACAGTTTTATGATCAGAATTCCCGTAAAGATACTTTCATGCAGTTTAAAAAGCGTTTTGAGGCCAGATTCGGTGCGAATCCCGATTTTGCAGCTGTTGCTGCATACGACGCCGCTCAAGTGCTTTTTGCCGCCTTGTCACAGAGCCCGGATCCCCAAATACTGAAAGCGACGATCCTCAAACAGAAACGCTTTCATGGCGTTGAGGGCGATTTTGAAATCGATGCTTTTGGAGATCCCATACGCCGGTTTTTTCTGATCACCGTTGCCAATGGCGGATTCAAAACTCTGGAGTAACCTATGCCGGCTCATTCGACGCTGAAAAGCACTCTGACCGCCTATTTTATGATGGCTGCATGTCTGCCGCTGATGCTGGCCGGAACGGCGTTTCTGCATTTTTTTTCGGTTACCCTCGAAAAGGAAATCACAGGCAGAAACTTTCTGATGGCTAAAGCCATGGCCGGGGAAGTGAACCGCTTTCTGAGCGACTACCGCTCACTTCTGGAATATACGGCGGAGCAGTCAGGAACGCTGTCTTTGCAGGCGCCTTCTGAGCCAGACAGCCGCCTGGAGGCGATGCTCCTGAAGTACAGTCTTTTTGAGAACCTGAAACTGTTGGATACAAAAGGGATCGTTAGAACGCTGGTGCCGTTCCTGCAGGATCAGACAGGGCTGGACATGTCGGGATATCCGTTTGTCCGCAAAGCCATGTCCGGCGGCGCACCGGTATGGTCCGATGTATATCTGTCTCCGCGGTCAGGGCATCCGGTCATCAGTCTGGCGGTTCCATCCCGATCCGGCATTGTTACCGGTGATATGAATCTGGGGATATTGCAGGATATCACTCAGGAAATCATTAATGCCAATGGCGCTTATGCAGTGATGGTGGATCGGGACGGCACGGTTATCGCCGGCCCTGATCCGGTTGCCGTGAGCCAGCGTGTGAACATGAAAGACGTTCGCATGGTGCGGCATGGGCTGGCCGGCGAGGAAGGTTCTTTCCAGTACCGGTATAAAGGGGAAAATCAGATCGGCAGTATGGCCATTGTACCGCAGACCGGGTGGCTGCTGATTATCATTCAGCCTGAAAGCAGAGCCTTTGCGGTGATCCATCAGGGGAAATGGCTGCTCTGGATGGTGATTGCCGCGATTGCGGTTGTGGCGCTGGCCGTTTTTGGATATTTCCTGAGAAAGGCTGTGGCTCCGCTCCTTCGTCTGACGGATATGACCCGGAAAATATCCTGCGGTGACTATCATATCGAGAGTCTTCCTGACAGTTATCCGGAAATTGAGCGGCTGGCCGATGATTTTAAATTCATGGCGGAAGCCATTAATGCCCGTGAAACCGAGTTGAGGCAAAGCCGGGAGCAGGTGCAGCGATCGGAAAAACGGCTGCGCGATATTTATGATTCTGTGTCCGATTTCATATACACGCAGGATATGAACGGCAGACTTCTGAGCGTGAACCGGGCGATGGCCGACCTCTTTGAATATGCGCCGGAAGAACTTGTCGGGCATGTGGTGTCGGATTTCATGAAACCGGTCTTGCGGCATCTTTTTGAAATCGAATATCTGGCGCAGTTGCAGGCGACAGGGCGACATCAGGGCGTTTTTGTCTGCTATACTAAAAACAAGCGAAAAGTCTATATCGACTATGTCAGCACCATCACCCGTTCGAACGACGGCGAAATCTTTATCAGCGGTATTGGCCGTGATGTTACAGAACGCATGATGGCCGAAAGGGCTATCCGGGAAAAGGAAGTGTGGATACGCACCATTCTGGAAACGACGCCCATTCCGTTGGTGGTGTGCGACGCTGCGGGAGGTCTTCAGTTCATCAACTCCGCGTTCACGGCGGTTTTCGGCTGGACACTGGATGCGCTTCAGGGAAAGTCCATGCCTCGAAGTTCAGGGGAAAACGGCGGGACTGTCATGGAAAAAATACCGGAATTATGCCGGAGTGGCCAATCCTGTACTCTGGAAACCCGGCAGGAGGCTAAAGACGGCCGAGTTCTGGATATTCTGATTGCTGCTGCGCCGATTCAGGGAAGCCACGAAAAGCCTTCCGGCATGGTACTCAGCCTAATGGATCTGACGGAAAAAAAGAAAATGGAAGCCAGCTTGCTGCATGCCCAGAAAATGGAGGCCATCGGGACACTGGCAGGTGGCGTTGCTCATGATTTCAACAATCTGATGATGGCGATTCAGGGGAATATATCGCTGATGCTGCTCGATTCCGGCCTCAGCGAAACTGCCAATCGGAGGTTGAGGGATATCGACCATTTTGTACAGCAGGGGGCGTCGCTGACCCGCCAGTTGCTGGGCTTTGCCAAAGGCGGCAAATATGAGGTCAGGCCCGTCAACTTGAACGAACTGCTCAGGGAGTATCATGATATATTCAGCCGTACCCGAAAAGATATCTGTATCCGCGAAGACTATGACGCAGTGCTGTGGAATGTCGCGGTGGACAGCGGGCAGATGGGCCAGGTTCTCATGAACCTTTATATCAATGCCGCTCATGCCATGTTGCCCGAGGGCGGCAACGCAGCGGAAATCTCCCATGGCAACACCATCCGGGTTTGTACCGAAAACGTCTGGGTAAAAGACAGCGCGGTGTATCCGTTTGAGATCCGGCCAGGCAGATATGTCCATGTGTCGGTGACGGATACCGGTGTCGGCATGGATGAATCCATCCGGCGGCGGATTTTCGAACCGTTTTTTACGACGCGGGAGATGGGCCGTGGCACCGGTCTGGGACTGGCGTCTGTTTACGGCATCGTCAAAAATCATGGCGGCTGTATAGATGTCCAAAGTCAGCCTGGCAGGGGAACGGTGTTTCATCTTTATCTGCCTGCCGTTGAATCCTTGGTGCTGATGCCGGATCGGACGGAAGCCCCTGGCGCCGCTGCGTTGAGCTGCGATGGCGTGGTGCTGCTGGTGGACGATGAAGAAATGATCCTCGATGTGGGGCGTCAGATGCTTGAACGCATGGGCTGGCGGGTAAGTACAGCATCCAATGCGTATGATGCTGTTTCGATATATTCGGAGCGACATGCGGAAATCGTTCTGGTCATTCTGGATATGATCATGCCTGAAAGCGGCGGCGGCGTGGTGTTCGATCAACTGAAAGCCATTGATCCGAATGTCAATGTGCTGCTTTCGAGCGGTTACAGCATCGACGGCCAGGCGCAGGCGATTTTGGAGAGGGGCTGTCGGGGATTTCTTCAGAAACCCTTCAATCTTCAGGAGCTAAACCGGAAAATCGGAGAGATACTGGTCAAAGGGTAATTCCATTTTGCTTTCAAGATGATATTCCAGCAAGCATTCGGACTGAGACCGCGAAAGCAAGCGAGCAGCGATGAGACTGTACATTCAGTACGTCGAATCGCGGCACAGCGAAGCTGACAAAGGTATCCGTTTGAATGCGAACTGGAATAACCATGGCATACACAAACCCTACGAAAATCCGGCATTTTTTTGTGCCTTTCACGGGTTCAGACAATTCAGATTTCAACCTGTAATCGTACCAGCTTTCAGACAGGATATTCATGTTGCAGTCTTTCGATAAACGTTTTGTGGTCGGTATCGACCTGGGTACAACCAACAGCGCGGTGGCGTATGCGGATCTTCACGCGGGAAAAGGCGCAGATACGATCCGTCTCTTCAAAATCCCACAGGTGACAGGGCCGGGAGAAGTTTCCCGGAGTACGGTTCTGCCTTCATTTTTATATCTGTCCGGTGCGTACGATCTGGCGCCGGAATCGCTGCGTCTTCCCTGGACGCCTTCTGAAACAGGAGCTGAAAATCCGCCGCTGGTGGGGATGTTTGCCAGGGATCACGGCGCCAAAATCCCATCCCGGCTGATTTCTTCCGCCAAAAGCTGGCTCTGTCACCCGCAGGTGGACCGCAAGGCCAGAATTCTGCCGTGGGGTTCGGAAGGTGTCATCTCCCGCATGTCGCCGGTTCAGGTGACGGCGGCTTATCTGTCTCATATCCGTCAGGCATGGAACAACAGCCGTGGGGACGATGAAGACCTGTATCTGGAGCATCAGGGCGTTGTGCTGACAGTGCCGGCATCTTTCGATGAGGTGGCCAGAGAATTGACGCTGGAGGCCGCAGAACTGGCGGGGCTGCCGTCGGTGACGCTTCTGGAAGAGCCTCTGGCCGCCTTCTACAGTTGGCTGATCCGGTATGAAAACCGCTGGCGTCAGCATGTGGCTCCAGGGGAGCTGATTCTGGTCTGTGATGTCGGTGGAGGTACGACCGATTTTACGCTGATCACCCTGAAGGAAGTGAATGGCAGTCCTCGTTTCGAGCGCATCGCGGTCGGGGATCATTTGATACTGGGGGGGGATAACATCGATCTGGCGCTGGCCAGAAGCGTCGAACAACGGCTGGGAAAGCAGGCGCGTCTTTCCGGAGACCGCTGGAAAGCGTTGTGCCATCAATGCCGGCAGTCCAAGGAGATGCTGCTTGGCGGCAGTGCTGTATCCAGAAAGATAACGCTCATGGGAGAAGGCAGCCGCTTGATCGCCGGAACCCTTTCCGTGGAACTGGACGCTCGAAGTGTTGAGCAAATCGTGCTGGAAGGCTTTTTCCCTGTAACAGCGCCGGAGGTCCGGCAGACGTCCGCTTCCCGGAAAGGCATTACGGAATTTGGTCTGCCCTATGAACAGGAGCCTGCCGTCACACGGCATTTGGGCTGGTTTCTGGAGCGGCATCAAGACGATATTTCCCAGTATCTGGGGAAAAACCACATGATGCCGGACTGCATTTTGTTTAACGGCGGTGCGTTGAAACCGGAAATTATCCAGAACCGGATCCGGGAGGCGATACGCGCCTGGTTTCATGAAAAAGACGCCGCGTTGCCGCGTGTTCTTGAGAATTCTCAGCCGGATCTGGCGGTAGCACTGGGCGCGGCGTATTACGGCATGGTGAAAACCGGCCGTGGCGTCCGGGTGGGGAGCGGCAGTCCCCGTTCATATTATCTGGGGGTGGCATCTAACGCCGGCGGTCTAGATATAAAAACGGTGCAGGCCGTTTGTCTCGTGGAGCGGGGGCTGGATGAGGGCAGCCGGGTGCACCTGACCGATCGGGAATTCCAGGTCAGGGCCAATCAGCCGGTCAGCTTTGAGCTGTTCAGTTCCAGTTTTCGTTCCGGAGACAAGGCCGGCCAGCTCGTGGCGGTGGATGATACGCTGGCCCGGATGCCGTCCATTCAGACCGTCATCCAGTATGGGAAAAAAGGCGAAGAACAGCTCGTTCCGGTGGATATCGAGGCGGTCTATACCGAGATCGGAACTCTGGCGCTCTGGTGCCATTCCCGCATCAGCGATCATCGCTGGAAGCTTCAGTTTCAAATACGGGAGGCCGTCAGTCCCGCCGCTGTCGCAGACCAGGAAGTGTTTGATGTCTCCCGGATGGAAGCCGTGTATTCCAGACTACGGGAAGCTTTTTTGCAGCCGGTTCCAGGGCCGTTACTGACATCTGTGGTCAGGGATACGGCGCGGATTATCGGGCGTTCCAGAGAGAAATGGCCGCTGTCGCTGATTCGAGGAATGGCGGATGTGCTGCTGTCGCTGAGTCAGACACGGATGACAGCGCCAGAGTTCGAAAACCGCTGGTTCCATCTGCTGGGGTTTTGTCTGAGGCCTGGTTTTGGAGACGGTTTTGATGAACATCGCATGAAAGCGCTCTGGAAAATCTATGCACAGGGGCTGACCTATCCTGGCAACGCGCAGGCCCGGTTGGACTGGTGGATATTGTGGCGCCGGGTTTCCGGCGGTCTGGGGGCAGGGCAGCAGCGCCAGTTCTTTCAGGATGTATCGCCGCTGCTTCTATCATCCAGAGGCGGCAAACAGCGCACAGCGCCTCATGAATATCTGGAAATCTGGATGGCGGCGGCCAGTATGGAACGGCTGGCTGTCAAGGACAAGGTGCGGCTGGGACGCCGTCTGCTGTCTGAGCTGACGTCCGGAAAGCAATCGCCGCAATTGTGGTGGGCGATGTCTCGAATCGCCGCCCGGGATTTACTGTATGGGCCGGTGGATCGGGTCATACCTCCGGGAGAAGTCGCAGAATGGATTGAGGCGCTGATGGCGGCCACTGCGGCGGAACCGCTGCGTTTGGGAACCGCGCTGCTTCAGATGGCCCGTAAAACAGGAGATCGGGCGCGGGATGTGGATGATGCTTTGGCAGGGCGAATTATGGACAGGTTGTCCGGCAGTGCCATTCTGGAACAGCATCGCCAGGCGCTAATTGAAGTAATTCCGATGAAATATCAAGAGATTACAGATGCATTCGGCGAAGAGCTTCCGTCAGGGCTTATTCTGACGGAATCGTAACGCCGCCGCGTGGATGGCTCACCGATCAGTGCGAATACCCCCGTTTTTGTAGGGTTCTGCCGATATAGCGCGCCAGAATATTGAACAGAAAGACTGTGATGATAAGAACCGCAGCCGCGCCATCGGCGATCTGGCGGGCATCCGGAGCCAAACCTTCTGAATTTACTTTCCAGGTATATACGGCCAGCGTTTCGGCGGGGCGGAAAGGATTGAGCGGGGATGCATAGTGCAGGGGATTCCAGTCTCCAAAATTCAGATGAGGGCTGCTCATGCCGGCGGTAAACAGCAAGGCCGCGGCTTCGCCGAAAATTCTTCCGGTAACCAGAATGACACCGCTTAAAATGCCGGGAAGCGCCGCCGGTAAAATCAGCTTCCAGATAGTCTGCCAGTGTGTGGCGCCCAGGGCAAGGCTGCCCTCTTTGAGAGACACCGGTACGTTCCGGATGGATTCTTCAGCGACACGGGTGATGACCGGCAGATTCAGGATCATTAGCGCCATTGCGCCGGCCATTATCGAAAACCCCCAACCCAGTACATTGATAAAGATCAATAAGCCAAAAAGACCCACCACAATCGAGGGCAGTGCGGATAATGTTTCCAGGCTCAGCCGGATGGCTCTGGTGACGGAATTCGGTCTGGCGTATTCCGCCATATAAATGCCCGCGCCGACGCCGATCGGTACGCTGAACGCCGAAGAAATGATCAGCAGGTAGATCGAATTGAAAAGCTGCGGGCCAATGCCACCCCCCTTTTGCATGAAACGCGGCGGGGATGTTAAAAAATGAAATGTCAGGGAGTCCCGTCCGGCGTAAATGATGTACCCTGCGAATATAAACAGCAGACCTACCAGAAAAATACCGGCTGAACAGAAAAAAAAGGTCGCCAGTCTGTCTGTAAAAAACGCTGCCTGATGGTTACCGGATTTGCAGAATCCACATCGCGCTGCATCCTTTGTCATTGAAGCGCTGTCTGTTGTATTCTTCTGGAGTTGCACGCCTTGCCCTTTCTGTTTTTTTATCTGCTTTTCGATGGGTTCGCTTGTTTCAGGCATTGCTTCCTCTTTTCTCTGTCCGCTGGGATCCCAGTATTTTGATAATTACGATAAAACCGAACGTTATCAGAAGGAGCAGCAATGCCATGCTCCACATGGTGTTGTTCCAGTCGGAACCGGTAACGGTATTTCCCATATCCATGGTAATGATGCTGGTCAGTGTACTGATAGGACTTAAAAACGATCCGGGGATACGCACGCTGTTACCGATGACCATCTGGACAGCCAGAGCTTCTCCGAATGCTCTGGTAATACCCAGCGTAATTCCGATCAGAATCCGGGAACGGGCTGCAGGGAATAAAATCCGGTAAATGGTTTGCCAGCGGGTGGCGCCGAGCGCATAGGAGCCTTCCGTGTATGAGATGGGGAGTGCCTGCAGGGCATCTGTGGCCAGTGTTGTGATGGTCGGCAGGATCATCAGCGCCAGAACCAGGCTGCCGGCCAGAAGGCTGAAGCCCAGCCCGCCAAAGCAGTTTCGAATAAACGGCACCAGCAGACTTAAGCCAACCCACCCGTACACAACCGAAGGTATTCCGGTGAACAATTCAAGCACAGGCCGGATGAAATTCTCTCCGGATTGGGGTGCGATGATGGCAATCAGTACTGCGGCTGCAATGGCAAGGGGCGCGCTGAATAACACCGCCAGCCCTGAAACGCTGAGAGAGCCGATAATAAATGCCAGCGCACCGAATTCAGGGCCGCCTTCACTGGCGGATGCATCCGGTTGCCAGTGGGTGGAAAACAGAAATTGCAGCGGTGAGATCGGGTGGCTGCCTATAAATGCCGTCAAACCTTTAATTGCAACGAAAGCGACCATGACCACAGTCAACAGGATAATAACGCTCCCGCAAAGCGTGGTATAATACCGCCCCAGTGTTTCACGAAAAAAATAACCGGGTTTGGGTGAGCTCCGGTTAATGACATGATCACATGCCTTTATGCAAAATGTTTTCGGAAGGTTTTCTGTCTTGGATACCATTTTGGGTGCCTGTGTTTTTAAACATCGGTTGATAACGCAAAAAGTCCAACATCGGTGCAGCGTTCTTGTCCGCCATTGCGACGCATTCACGGCAATGCAGTGGCAGAAAGAATTGATGCGTTTCGATATTGAACTTTTCGCGCTGCTGTTTAGGGACAAAGACGCTTTTCAGCCGCAGCTCCTGACGGAGAAGCCCCTTTTTAGAAACCGGTTAAAGACGCTCCGCTATCGGGATACCTTCATTTCTGAAACGGGAATGTATCCCAGTGCTGAGACAAGTTTACCCTGAACTTCCGGACCCATCATGTAATTCAGAAATTCTTTGGCCAAGCCCGTCGGTTCTCCTTTGGTGTACATATGCTCATAGGACCAGATGGGATATTTCCCGTTGGTGATATTGGCGATGGTTGGCGTGACGCCGTTGAAATTCAGCGCCCGAACCGAGGTGTCGGCATAGGACAGCGCCAGGTAGCCGATGGCGCCCGGGGTTTCGGCGATGGTTTTTCGAACGGTACCCGAAGAATCTTCCGTCAGGGAAATACCGGCGGCTTCTTCCACACCATTCAACGCATATTTCTTAAAGGTTGCCCGCGTACCGGAAGATTTGGGACGGTTAATAATCACGACCTTCATATCGGGGCCGCCGATTTCTTTCCAGTTGGTGATCTTGCCGGAAAAAATGTCCACCAACTGTTTTTGCGTTACGTTGCTGACAGTGACTTTGGGATTGACGACAGCGGTGAATCCAACGACACACACCTTGTGGTCAATCAGTTGCTTGGCATTGATATCCGTTTTTTCCTCGGCAAAAATATCCGAATTTCCGATATCCGCACCGCCTTGAGCAACCTGGGTCAAACCGGTGCCGCTGCCGCCGCCCTGCACCAGAATTCTGGCATCGGGTTTTGTTTCCATAAATTTATTGGCAGCCTGTTCCACAAGAGGTTGCAGCGCAGTTGAGCCCATTGCGGTAATCGAATTGCCAGCCGCGATAGCGACGGCCCCAGTCGAAACGGTAAAAAACAAAGCGATGATCCAGGCAATACGTGAAAATTTGAGCATGACGGTCGTTCCTTTCTTTCAAAACAGGTTAATATGGGGTGATAGCTGATGAACAGCGACGTCATTGACGTTGATGGATACCTTATGCCCGGTTTGTTAGAAAACGATTAGAACGCCTAAAAAATATAATCGATAAAGAGGATGAGGTGCAAAATCAAAAACGGCATTCACGAAAAATCGTTCCATTTGCGGAACCCGTCCGAAGGGGTGAGCCGTTATGGGGCGATGTCACTGTCATTCAGAATTTTTTCGATAATGACCTTGCTGATCATGTAAGTGGGCTTGATACCCTCATCTCCCATACTGCCGGATGCCAGGGTTTGGCCGCTGATCAGCGGGTTGTCTGAGGCATAGTAGGCATAGCGAACCTTGATGTTCGGAGAGATATGCCCCCGGATGATGGCAGCGCTGATGGCTCGCTGGTAATGGCCGCCTTCCATTTCCAGACCGATGGCTTTCCAACTGGTTGTCTGAAATTTTTCCAGAACATCCCGATTTTGAAGCGATGTGCCCAATACCGTGACAATGGGCCCCACATATACATCGATAGAGCCGTCAAAATCTTCTGCCTTCAAGTCGTTTTTTACCAGATAATTATGGGGGGTGCCTTCCATCACATGCGCGGTCGGCAGCATGATATCGCCTTTTTTACCGGGCAGAATTCCCGCTTTTCCCATAATGGAAATTGAAGCGACATGAATGGTCGGCGTCTGATGAAATTCGGACAGCAGTTCATCCATGACTTCGTAAGCCTGGGTTCCGAAGGCATAATCCATCACCAGAAGCACTGGCGGACGGGTTTTCAGGTTTTCACGTTCGATGTGAAGGTCTGGATGAAACGGCGCTTCGTCAAGGAGCGCCAGATCCATAATCTGAGCGTCAATGAGCGTTCCGGATGTATCCGGCATGTAGTGGCAGCCACTGGATTCAGCGTGTTTTCGGACGGCCTCCCGGTCGTCCCGCAGTTTTTGAAGAAAAAGATATAAATCGCCGTCAGGTTTTTTCTGATTTTGCGAAAATACTGCAGCGTATCCGTAAAGCAGGTTAAGAATGCTGTGCATGTTGGCGCTGATAATATGCAGGGGGCGATCCTGAAGTCCGAGCGCGCAGATTTTCTCCTTGATGGCCGATGCCCAGTAAGGCCCATAGGTGTGATGGCCGATCATGCGTTGCAGCGATGGCGTAAAATAGATAAGCAGTTCGTTGTCTTTGGATGCTTTTTCGCGTTCGACCCGTTTGCCCAGGCGATAAATGATCTGAAAGAGGCTGTTGCTGCATCCGGTCGATTTGCGGTTGGCGTTCAGATAATAATAAATATCTCTGGTTTCCTGATAGGTTCTGCCCAGGATGATGCTGAGATTCCAGATAGCCTGATCGAGCTGTTGATCCGCCAGGCAGTCTTCGCTGGCGACGATATGCTCCAGGTCTTTCCAGCCGCTGGAGTATTCGCCGCTCGGCTCTTTCATCTGGTGATAGATTTTCTCGGCTTCGATATTGAGAAATGTGATGTGGGTGAGGACATCGTAAATTTCACTGAGTCCTGTGGTAATGACAAAACACATTTCATCCTCGCTGATTCTGTAGGAGAGCCTCCGGCGTTTGTTGGGCACGATTTTTTCAAAAGACGTCTGTTCAAAGGCTTCCGACGCCGTAAGGACGATGCGGATGCAATCTTCAAGTCCTCTGGGAAGCCTGTCCAGAACATATTCGAGTCCTGTAATTTCGATGCTGCGCGGATCATTCATCGTTCCGTAGATTTCAGGACTCAGATCTTTCAATGCATTGGCCAGCGTTTGTCCGGAAACACCGGAAGGCTTATAGTGTCCGCGTATCACCAGTGCGTCTGCTATAACTTTAAATGCCCGGATGGCCAGTCGGCTTTTATGAGACCTGCTGAGTGCTTCCAAAATATCTCCTTCACAAAAAGTATTCATAAGTTGTCATACGATGCTTGCACCACCATCGACGTTCAGCGTCTGACCGGTCACAAAAGCGGAGGCTTCTGAACACAGAAATAATGTTGGATACACGATATCAATGGGTTTGGCAAGCCTGCCCATTGGAATTGTCGCCACAATGTGATCATGCAGCGCCGGATCAGACCAGAAAGCCTTACTGAAGGTGGTTTTCACCATACAGGGAGCAATGGCGTTTACTTGAACATTGAAAGGTGCAAGTTCTTGCGCCAGAACTCTGGTCATCATTTCAATGCCGGCTTTGGCAATGCCATAAATGCCCATGGCAGGTGCGGCCCTGTGCGCGGCGATGGATGACATGTGGACGATTTTCCCACGGTGCTGTCGCCGCATGATCTGTCCGGCTTTTCGGGAGCACAAGAAGGCGGCATTCAGGTTGGAGTCCAGGATTTTATGCCATAAAGCCGGATCAGCATCTATTACCGTGGTTATCAGGTTCATGCCGACATTGTTGATGAGTGTGTCAATTTTCCCGAATCGTTGAAGCGCTGCGTCAAATAAGCGGTCCACATCCTCGCTTCGGGCGGTGTGCGCCTGAACGGCCATCAGGCGATCACCCCCGTTCAGAGAAGACCGGGCGGCGTCCAGTCCATCCTGTTTACGGGCGCAGATGACAACAATAGCGCCCTGTTCCAGTAATACTCTGGCGATTTCAAGGCCGATCCCCCGGGTACCGCCGGTAACAATACATACGTTTTCGTTTAAACCAAACGACAGTGTGCTCATAGGGCTCCCTTTCTTTCGAATGTGTGATGATTCCAGTTCGCATTCAAACTGATACCTTTGTCAGCTTCGCTGTGCTGCGATTCGACGTACTAAATGTACAGTCTCATCGCTGCTCGCTTGCTTTCGCGGTCTCAGTCCGAATGC
>LKPX01000028.1 GCA_001443525.1 Desulfobacteraceae bacterium RAAP-1
GCTTTGAGTGCTTTTTCAATCAGTGGTGTCATGCGAAATCTCCTGTCGTTGGGTATCAGGTTCCGTGAAATAGGGCTATAGAATGATTAGATGCGGGCGAAGCCTCTGGCGCAGGGTTGTTCCTGGTATAACGGGATGCCCTCAATCTGCGTTTGCGGCATAAACCCGGAAAATTCTTATCAGTCTGAAAAATGGGAGTCAACAAGAATCGCTAAACCTTCCGAAAAGGAATCACGACATGGTCCCTGCAGCCATGTCTAAACGATGATTATGGCCGTTGGTTGTTTTTGGGTTCACTATTCGAATTGTCGGCGTCGAAACACTGTCTGGACGAAACGCGGAGAATTTGATACATAACCATCATGGATGCTACCTCTTCGTCATTACCTCAGATATTGGCGCCTGCCGGCAATAGAGCCGCTTTTCTGGCGGCGCTGGCCGCCGGTGCGGATGCGGTTTATTGTGGTTTAAAGCAGCTCTCTGCGCGTATGGAAGCCAAGAATTTTACGCTGGATGAGCTGGCGGGGCTGACGGAACTGGCGCATGAAAAAAATACTCATGTTTATATCACCTTGAATACACTGCTGAAACCGGATGAAATTCATGAAGCCGGAAAGCTACTGGATTCTTTGCGTCGCTTTGTGCATCCGGATGCCCTGATCATTCAGGACCTGGCTTGGGTGGATTTGGCGGTGCAGACCGGATTTCAAGGAGAACTGCACCTTTCCACGCTGGCCAATGTGAGTTTTGGCGCGGCGCTGCCCCTGCTGTCGCGGATTCCGAAGATCCGAAGAGTGGTGCTGCCCCGGGAACTTGGCGTTGACGAAATCCGGCAGATTGCCGGCGGGTGCCCTGACAATATCGGTCTGGAGGTGTTCATTCACGGTGCGTTGTGCTACGGCGTATCGGGCAGATGCTACTGGAGCAGTTTTCTGGGCGGAAAAAGCGGCTTGCGGGGGCGGTGCGTCCAGCCGTGCCGGCGTCTTTATACCCAGGGACGTGCTTCAAAACGCTTTTTTTCCTGTCAGGATCTCAGTTTAGATGTTCTGGTCAAGATACTGCTGTCTATTCCTGCCGTTCGGGCCTGGAAGATTGAAGGCCGGAAAAAAAACCCGCATTATGTCTATCATACGGTCCTGGCCTATCGGATGCTCCGAGACCACGTGCAGGATGCCCACATGCGCAAGGAAGCCCTGAGCCTGTTGTCATTAGCGCTGGGCAGAACCGGGACACATTATGGATTTTTGTCCCAAAGGCCCCGTAACCCGGTTCAGGTGGATCGTCAGACCGGCTCCGGGCTTTGTGTCGGGCATGTCTCCGGAGACAGCGGCAGTCCCTGCGTCGATCTCCAGGAAGCTCTGATACCGGGTGATGTGATCCGGATCGGCTATGAAGATGAAGCCTGGCATACCACGCTTAAAATAAGTTGTCCGGCGGAGCGGAACAGCGTTTTTCCATTGCCGTCTTTTTCCGGTAAACGCCTACCGAATAAAGGTGTCTCCGTCTTTCTGACAGACCGCCGGGAGCCTGCATTGATGGAAAAAATCGCAGTCCTTGAAGCGCAAATCAGATTGTCGCCTTCCGTCTTGCCTGCTTCATCCGGCTTTCAGGCGGCTGTGTTTCGAAAGCGGCCGTCCAAAACCACAGCCGTTGATCAGCATGTGTATCGTCTGCCGCAGACAATCGGGAAGGATTTGAAAAATACAGGCTTCTGGATGTCTCTTGAATGTGTTCAGAGTATTCCCGATCCTGTGGATATCTGGTGGTGGCTGACACCGGCGCTCTGGCCCGTGGATGAAAAGGGTTTTGGGCTTCTTGTCCATCGTCTTCTGGAAAAAGGCTGCCGCAGATTCGTTCTGAATGCTCCCTGGCAGATTGTTTTTTTCCCCAACCCCGGCAAGCTGTCGTTGTGGGCGGGCCCTTTCTGCAATCTGAGCAATCCGCTGGCCATCAACAGCATGCAGGCGCTGGGGTTTTCCGGCGTCATCGTCAGCCCTGAGCTGGGGCAGCCGGATTATCTCAGCCTTCCGCTTCAGTGCTCGCTGCCTTTGGGGATGGTACTTTCCGGAAACTGGCCTCTATCTATTTCTCGGGTGCTTGCCGAAAGCCTGAAGCCGGATACCGCTTTTGACAGCCCTCGCGGTGAAAGAGCCTGGGCCAGCCATCCCGACGCCAATTACTGGATTTATCCCAATTGGACGCTGGATTTGAAGGCTTTCCGCGGTGAACTTGAAAAGGCCGGGTACCGGAAATTCATCCATCTGACGGAACCGGTTCCGGATGGTGTCATGATGAAACACAGACCCGGCAACTGGAACTGGAAATTGTCTCTCTTATGACACATGCCTGTTTTATGGAAAAAGCGCTGACGGAAGCAAATCTGGCTTACAGCCGGGGGGAATTTCCGGTCGGCTGTGTGATTGTTCATGAAAACCGTATTGTCGCAACAGGCTCCCGGCAGGGAACTGTCGCCGGAAATCCGGTCAGCGAAACCGATCATGCTGAAATACTGGCGTTGAAGCAGCTGGAACGCATCGAAATGCCGGTCGATCGCTGTCAACTCACCCTCTACAGCACGCTGGAACCCTGCCTGATGTGCTGGGGCGCTATTCTGATCAGCGGTATCCGCAGCGTCGTATATGCGTATGAAGACATCATGGGCGGCGGCACCCGGTGTGATCTGGCGAATCTTCCGCAGTTGTACTCCGGCCAACCCGTTACGCTGGTGCGTCATATGCTTCGCAAGCAGAGCCGTGATTTGTTCAAACGCTATTTTTCAAACCCGGACAATGTTTATTGGAAAGACAGTCTGCTGGCCAGATATACCCTGGATCCGGCCTGCGATTTTGAAAAAAACGATCTTATGGTTGGGGACGATCACTCCAGTCATGTTCGTTTACGCAATCATCAGATTTAAATCGCAAAAAAAACGTTGATATGGGGATTTGAATCGCATATTATCCAAAGTATGATCGAACGTCTGTTAAAACAGTTATTGCTTCAAAAACTTGGCAGCAGAAAAGCTCTGATCATTCAGGGTGCACGACAAACCGGAAAAACAACCCTGCTACATCAGATATTCAACCAAATCCCTCATGTGTTATGGTTGAACGCTGACGAAGCGGATACCCGGGCCATTTTCGAGAACAGTTCATCCACCCGCATGAAAGCGCTTTTTGCCGGTTATGATGTGTTAGTGGTTGATGAAGCCCAGCGGATCCGTGAAGTGGGGTTGAAATTCAAGCTGATCACCGATCAGATTCCTCAACTGCAATTGGTTGCTACGGGTTCTTCGGCCTTTGAACTGGCCAATCAGATACAGGAACCGCTGACAGGCAGAAAGTGGGAATATCAGCTCTATCCCCTCTCATTTGAAGAAATGGCCCGCCACCATGGCGCCATGGAAGAAAAACGGTTGCTGCCTCACCGCCTGGTATTTGGATATTATCCGGAAGTGGTGACATCCGCCGGCAACGAAAAAGAAATCCTCCGGCAGCTTTCCGACAGCTATCTGTACAAGGATATCCTGATGTGGGAAAACATCAAGAAACCGGAGAAACTGGTTCATCTGATGCAGGCACTCGCCTTTCAACTGGGAAATGAAGTATCTTACAGTGAGCTTGGAAAAACCCTGCGAATGGATCATCAAACCGTTGAGAAATACATTCAGTTGCTGGAAAAAACCTATGTCATTTTTCGATTGGGCGCATTCAGCCGGAATCTGAGAAAAGAGCTGAAATGCAGCCGAAAAATTTATTTTTATGACAATGGTATCCGTAATGCATTAATCGCTAGTTTCAATTTACTTGAAATGAGATCGGATATCGGGAGTCTCTGGGAAAATTTCTTAATCAGCGAACGAATCAAAGCGCTTCACTACCACCGATTGTGGGTGAATTCCTGGTTTTGGCGCACGCAGGATCAGCAGGAAATTGACTATCTGGAAGAACGGGACGGAAAGCTCCATGCCTGGGAATTCAAGTGGAATCCCAATCTCAGACCACGTCTGTCTAAAACTTTCGCCAAAGCCTATCCAGATCATGAATTCAACGTCATCACACCGGACAATTTCGAAGATTTTATCTGCATGGATATACAGCCGTCATAAATGGAACATTGACAGCAATTAGAAATCGAACTGCTGAGTGTTTTCTGGATAAGGAAACTTCATGTCGAACTCGTTTATGAGAGCTTTTGCCCGCAACTTTTTGGGAAACGCGCCAGGGTGGTATAAATGGACGATCATCGCCTTTCTGCTTGCCAATCCCGTTTTGTTTTACACTATCGGGCCGTTTATTACCGGCTGGGTGCTCATCGGCGAATTCATCTTTACCCTGGCTATGGCCTTAAAGTGTTATCCCCTGCCTGCAGGAGGTATCCTGACGTTTGAGGCGGTAGCCATCGGCATGACCCATCCGGCGGCGGTCTATCATGAGACGTTGAAAAACTTCGAGGTTATTCTGCTGCTTGTCTTCATGGTGGCCGGTATCTTCTTTATGAAGGATTTTCTGCAATTTACGTTTACCCGCATACTGGTCCGGGTTCGATCAAAAATTTTGATTTCATTTCTTTTCTGCTTTATCGGCGCCTTTCTGTCAGCCTTTCTGGACGCCCTGACCGTAACCGCCGTGATCATTGCGGTGGCCTACGCATTTTACGATGTTTACCATCGTTTTGTTTCGGGTATGGATATGCAGTCTGCTCACGATTTGACCAGTGATAAGACGCTCAAGGATGTCCAGCAGCAGGAACTGAAAGAATTTCGAGGTTTTCTCAGGAATCTCATGATGCATGGAGCCGTGGGGACCGCCCTGGGAGGCGTCTGTACACTGGTCGGAGAACCTCAGAATTTACTTATCGGCAGTGAGATGGGGTGGCGATTCGTTCCGTTTTTTATTCATATGGCTCCGGTTTCGATGCCCGTACTGACCGTTGGTTTGTTGACCTGTGTGACAGTTGAAAAATGGAAATTGTTTGGATACGGGTCTGAAATGTCAGGAAATATCCGTTCTTATCTTCTTGAAACCGCCATAAGGATGGAATCTGAACGAGGCCGGCGGTGGACGGCGAAACTGATCGTTCAGGGCCTGACGGGAATCTGGTTGATGCTGGCGCTGGCTTTTCATCTGGCGGCGGTCGGTATCATCGGCCTGTCTGTCATTATCCTTTTAACCACGTTCAACGGCGTCGTTGAAGAACATCAACTGGGACATGCATTCGAGGAAGCGCTGCCTTTCACCGCGCTGCTGGTGGTTTTTTTTGCCATCGTCGCCGTAATTCACGATCACCATCTGTTCTCTCCGATCATTCAGTATGTTCTCAGCCTTCGGGGTCATATGCAACTGGCGGGTTTTTATATTGCAAACGGTCTGCTGTCCATGATTTCCGACAATGTTTTTGTCGCGACGGTTTATATCTCGGAAACCAAGATGCATATGGCGGAACTTTTGGGCCATATCCCCGATATCGGCATGAGCGGCGCGCAGCTCATGGATAGATTGACCAATTCTCATGGCATTCGAAGTGATGTGCTGGCGCTTATGCCACAGCATGCCGCAGAACAGGTCAGAATCATTATGCATCAATTTGACAATCTGGCGGTGGCGATCAATACCGGCACCAACATCCCGAGTATTGCGACCCCCAACGGTCAGGCCGCCTTTCTTTTTCTTCTGACGTCGGCTCTGGCGCCGGCCATTCGTTTGAGCTACGGCCGGATGGTCATGCAGGCATTGCCTTATACCATCAGCATGAGTATTACCGGTTTACTGGCTACCTGTTTTTTTTTGTAATCTCACAAAACATTGCGGTATATATAACCATAACTTTTCTGTGGGTTGTTTGAAATATATGGATTTGTACATATGAACATTCTGGTGTGCGTCAAACAGGTGCTGGCCGCAGCCGTTCGGATTTTTCCGGATGCCGATAGCCATTGGATTTGCAGCGAGTCGGACGAATACGTTATGAACCGGTTCGATGAATTTGCGGTTGAAGCAGCGCTGCTGCTGCGGGAAACAATGCCGGCCGGTCGCGTTGATGTCATTTCTGTCGGACCGGAGCGGGCTGAAGCCGTTATCCGAAGAGCGATGGGGATGGGTGCGGACAATGGCATTCATGTGGTTACGGAAACTCATGGCTATATGGATCCCGCGTTTACCGCGGCCCTGATGGCCGCATACGTTCGGAATCGGGACTATGATCTGATTCTGACCGGTGTTATGTCCGAGGATGACATGAATGGCCAAACAGGTCCCATGATGGCAGAGATGCTTTGTCTGCCTTGTGCGACGGCTGTCATTCACATGGAGATGCTGGGAGCATCCGCGGTGTATGTGGAGCGGGAGATGGAAGGCGGTGTGCGGGATGCTCTCGAAATCCAGCTTCCGGCGCTGCTGAGCGTTCAAAGCGGCATCCATCAGCCCCGGTACCCGTCACTTTCCAGAATGCTTCGCGCCAACCGGCATTCCATCGAGATGATCCGGGCGGAATTTCCGGATGTGCCGACTTCTGCTGTGCATGTGGCGCGGACGGCGTTTCCCGGCAAAATCCGTGCGGGATGTTTTCTTGAAGGCAGCGCATCGGAAAAAGCTGCCCGGCTTTTGAAAATTCTGCAGGCGCGTTTACTGATCCGCTGAGGAAGACAGATTATGAACTCTTTGATTGTTGTCATTGCCGAACATGCCGACGGGCAAATCCGTCCGATCACCTATGAACTGGTAGCCTGCGCACGCCGACTGCAGCGTCTGCAGCCGGCCGATATCCGGATTGTTGTATTAAGCGATCCGGTTGAAACACTGGCCGAAACGCTTTCGCAGAAAACAGGGCTTCCTGTGGACGCCATCCGTGTTCCGCATCTGACAGGATATCATGGTGACGTGTATCGAAGTGTTCTGGCGAAATTTCTCAAAGATTTACAGCCCCGATATGTCTGTACGGCCCATACCTCCCAGGGGCTGGATTTTGCGCCAGGGCTTGCGATTCGGTTGGGAGCGGCTTGTATCACAGGCGTTGAGGCCGTCACAGAAATCAACGGGGATATTTGCTTTACGCGCCGTATCTGCGGCGGAAAACTTGTTGCCGATATGGTTACGGACCATCCTCAGAGGGTGCTGTCCATTCTTCCCGGCAGTTTTAGTGCGGATGCTTCCGAAGCCGTGGAGCCAGGTGCTGTTTTCTGCAAAACGGCGACATCGACTACCCCTGTCCGCAGTATTTCCCGCGGCATTCTGCGCAGCAGCGTGAAAGCTTCCGGCATCATGGAAGCGGATGTCATTGTCGCTGCAGGTCGCGGCGTGGGAGACAAGGACAATCTGGAACTTATATTCCGTATGGCCGCCTTGTTTTCAGGTTCTGCCGTTGCCGGATCGCGGATTGTGTGCGATATGGGCTGGCTCGACTATGCCCAGCAGGTCGGTGTTACCGGTTTTACCGTGCAGCCGTCTCTTTATATTGCCTGCGGGATATCCGGCGCCATTCAGCATGTATCCGGCATGAGGGCTTCCGGATTCATCGTCGCCATCAATTCGGATCCCAATGCCGCAATTTTCAACGTTTCCGATGTGTGCATTGTGGAAGATATGCTGACGTTTATACCGCTGTTTATTGAAACTGCCCAACATCAGTGAGTTGTTTTCTGCGAAAGCTAACGGCTTCGTAAAAAGTCCGGATGCTGCGTGCGCTGCATCCTTCGTCGTTGCGGCGTACCCAAAAGTACGCCTCACTCCTTGCGGATTTGCGCGCCTTGCCCGTGAACTTTTTACAAAGCCGTCCCAAAATCGATTTTTAAGAAGCCATCCAAGCTGGCCGCCACATAAAAATCCACATGGCAGTGCTCAGGCCGCTGTTAATACCGAAGTCAAGATATTGAAGGCTTTTCGGCATCAGTTCACCCTTTCATCACCTTTTCCCTTACATCATCTTCACATCTCTGACGTCGCAGTCCCTTGATCTACCTTGTGAGGTCACCATTGTTTTTTATGTTGACATCATAATGTGGATTTAATAAATGGATAATTCAAATGTTCATTTAAAACTGTGGATTGGCGAATAGAGAGATGGATATTATTAAATCTGCCTGCTGTTTTTCAGGCAGCAGATGATATGCAATGAACAAATTTTTACATAAAAACGGCACAATTGTTGCTGGGGATCTGGGAAATCGTATTTATATCGACTTTCAGAAAATTCATTTCATAAAACACCAGAGAGGAGATAATACTGCAGTACTATCTCCGACCGATAACGCAGTGAAATGAATTTCCTGAAAAGTCCATAGAATTGAAGATCAGAGAGCTTTTGAACATGAAAGGCAGTGATATGCAGATAAAATTCACCGGTAATTCGCAGGCCCGGCAACTTCACAAGATGATTATCACCGGCACCGGACGGGCAGGCACAACGTTTCTGGTGCAGCTATTGACAGCGCTCGATGTTGAAACCGGGTTCAGGAATATTTACGAAAATGTTTATGAAAATTGTCATGCCGGCATGGAAAAAGACATTCACGATCCATCGGCGCCGTATCTTATCAAAGATCCATCCCTGTGCGATGAACTGGCGCAGATCATTGAGTCCGGAACCTGTGTGATTGATCATGTATTCATTCCCGTCCGTGATCTGGAGGCTGCCGCCATGAGCCGGATTTCCGTATCTCAGCAGGCCAGAAAATTTCCGAAAGGACATCTGCGGTTTCTGTTTACAGCTACCAGAGATAAAAGAGCCGTACCCGGAGGGCTGATAGGTACGGACAACCCGGAAGAGCAGTCGCACATTCTGACGGAGAAACTATACCGTCTTATTTATGCCATCAGCGTTTTTGATATTCCGCATACGTTTTTACATTTTCCACGAATCACCCAGGAACCTCGGTATCTGTATCAAAAGCTGACTCCTATTATTGGTGATATGGACTATTCCCGGTTTAAACAAGCGTTTGATGATGTGGTGCGCCCGGAGCTTGTCCATGATTTTTCCCTGCCATGCCTGATGCGTCCTCAATACGCCGGTTCCTGAGGGCGAAAAAATGAAACGGTCAATGTCACTGAACAGCATAGTAAGTATCCATTGGTGAGTAGTTATTATGCAATCTGCACTTGACGGCTTCGTAAAAAGGCAGGATGCTGCGTTGCGCCGCATCCTGCCTGCGAACAGGTATTTTTAACGCCGGTACGAAGCCGCCCCAAAGGTCATCAATGTGATGGGATATGAGGCAGCCCCGATAAAGGACATTTTATAATGAACAGTGATTTCCCTGCGATGGATACTGCGGATGACATCTCGTCCGGGAAAAAAAAACAATGGCTGCCGATATTGCTGGTCGTTCTGATTCTGGCGGGCGCGGGCGGTTATATTTTCTGGAGAATCAAAGCCTTTGCAGCCATTGAAAATCAGAGGCGCCAACAGGCGCCGCCGCCTGTTTCCGTTCTGGCGGAACCTGCCGGAAAAGAGAATATGAGCGCTTATCTGACGGGTATCGGATCTGTGACTCCGATCAACACCGTTACGGTCAAAAGCCGGGTGGACGGACAGCTCATGGAGGTGTTTTTTAAGGAAGGCCAGCTCGTCACGCGAGGGGCGCTTCTGGCGACCATCGATCCGAGGCCGTTTCAAGTGCAGTTGATTCAGGCGGAGGGGCAGATGGCCCGTGATCAGGAGCTTCTTAAAAATGCACGGCTGGATTTGAGCCGCTACCAAACGCTTTGGGCGCAGAATTCCATTCCCAGGCAGCAGCTCGATACTCAGGATGCGCTGGCCCGTCAGTATGAGGCTGCCGTAAAGATCGATCAGGGGCAGATAGAAAACGCCAGGTTGCAATTGATCTACAGCCGGATTACGGCGCCTGCCAGTGGGCGCGTGGGGCTTCGCCAGGTGGACCCCGGCAACATGATTCATGCATCGGATGCCGGCGGCATTGTTGTCATCACGCAGATCGAGCCGATTTCAGTGATCTTTTCATTGCCGGAAGATGTGATTCCACAGATCGTTGCCAGGTTGAAACATCCCGGAAGTTTTCCTCCTGTGGAAGCGTATGATCGGGATATGAAAGAGAAGCTGGCGACAGGCGTGCTGTCAACCGTTGATAATCAGATCGATCCGGCAACCGGCACTGTGAAACTCAGGGCTGTTTTCTCCAATCACCAGAACGAGTTGTTCCCCAACCAGTTTGTCAATGTCCGCCTGCTGATTGCGGTGGAGCATGATGCGGTTACCGTACCGTCATCCGCCATTCAGCGCAGCCCGCAGGGAACGTTTGTGTATGTGGTGAAACCGGATAAGACCGTTACGATGCAACCGGTGACCACCGGTCTGATTCAGAGTGAAAAAGCATCCATTATGGCTGGGGTTAAAGAAGGCGATCTGGTGGTGGTGGATGGCACCGAACGGCTTCGAAACGGCAGCAGGGTGGAGCTGAAGGCGCCGGATAATGGACATGATACTGCGGAAAGTTCCAGCAAAAGCGACAGTCAATGAATATTTCACGTCTGTTCATACTGCGGCCGGTGGCGACCACGCTGCTCATGGTGGCTATTATCCTGGCTGGTTTCACGGCGTATCATCAATTGCCGGTTTCAGCGCTGCCCCAGGTAGATTACCCGACCATTCAGGTACGCACATTTTATCCGGGCGCCAGTTCCGATGTTATGGCCTCTTCCGTCACCGCGCCATTAGAGCGGCAGTTCGGGCAGATGCCGGGGTTGACCCAGATGACATCCAGCAGCTCGCAGGGCAGCTCGGTCATTACGCTTCAGTTCAGCCTTGAGCTTGCCCTGGATGTGGCCGAACAGCAGGTTCAGGCGGCTATCAATGCGGCGTTTACCTATCTTCCCAAGGATCTGCCCAATCCGCCGGTTTACAGCAAGGTCAATCCCGCGGATGCACCTATTCTGGCCATATCGCTGACTTCCGATGTTCTGCCGCTGCCGCAGGTGGAAGACATGGCGGACACACGTTTTGCCCAGAAGATTTCTCAACTGCCCGGGGTGGGGCTGGTCAGTATCAGTGGCGGTCAGCGTCCTGCCGTGCGGGTTCAGGCCAATCCGACGGCGCTGGCGGCTTACGGTCTGACGCTGGAAGATCTGCGGTCTGTCATTACGGCCGCCAATGTCAATCAGGCCAAGGGAAGCTTTGACGGCCCCAGACAGTCCTATATTATCGGTGCCAATGATCAGCTATTGTCCAGTAAGGATTATCGCTCCCTGATTGTTTCCTATAAAAACGGCGCTCCGGTTTTTCTGAAAGATGTGGCCGATGTCATTGATGATACGGAAAACATCAATCAGGCGGCATGGGTCAACCAGACTCCGGCAGTCATCGTCAACATCCAGCGTCAGCCCGGCGCCAATGTCATCGAGGTGGTGAACCGGATTAAGAACCTGCTGCCTCAGCTGATCGAGTCACTGCCGCCATCCATTCATGTTTCCATACTGACAGATCGTACAGTCACGATCCGCGAATCGGTGAAAGACGTTCAGTTTGAACTGATGCTGTCCGTAGGGCTGGTGGTGCTGGTCATTTTTATTTTTCTTCGGAATCTGCCGGCTACCATCATTCCCAGCGTGGCTGTACCGCTGTCGCTGATCGGCACGTTCGGCGTCATGTATCTGCTCGGTTTCAGCCTGAACAATCTGACGCTGATGGCCCTGACCATTTCCACGGGATTTGTGGTGGATGACGCTATCGTCATGATCGAAAATATCGCCCGCTATGTGGAAGAAGGGGAGCCGCCGCTTCAGGCGGCCCTGAAGGGCGCCAAACAGATCGGATTTACCATTTTATCACTGACGGTGTCCCTCATTGCCGTCTTGATTCCGCTGCTGTTTATGGGGGATGTGGTGGGACGCCTGTTTCGGGAATTCGCTGTCACCCTTGGGGTGACCATCCTGATTTCCGCGGTGGTGTCTCTGACGCTGACCCCGATGATGTGTGCGCGAATCCTCAAGCATGTTCCGGAAGAGCGGCAAGGGAAATTCTATCATGCGTCCGGAAGGGCGTTTGACCGGATTATCGCCGGTTACGGCCGCACCCTCCGCTGGGTGCTGCGTTACAAGAGAACGACGCTGGCCGTGGCTGTGGGAACACTGGTATTGACCGTGGTCGTGTATATCCTGATTCCCAAGGGCTTCTTTCCTGTTCAGGATACCGGCGCCATTCAGGGGATTTCCGAAGCACCCCAGTCGGTTTCGTTTACTGCCATGGCCGCACGCCAGCAGGCGCTGGCCAGTGTCATTCTAAAAGATCCGGCGGTGGAGAGTCTGTCCTCTTTCATCGGTGTGGATGGGGTCAATACGTCTTTAAACAGCGGCCGGATTCTGATCAATCTGAAGCCGCTTGATCAGAGGCGTATCAGCGCCGTCGAGGTGATCCGGCGACTTCAGCCGAAACTGGCGGCGGTTTCCGGTATTTCGCTCTTCATGCAGCCGGTTCAGGATTTAACGGTGGACGCGAGGGTAAGCCGGACCCAGTACCAATACACACTGGAAGATCCCAACACCGACGAACTCAAGAATCTGACGCCTCGCGTGATGGACGGACTGAAGGCCATCCCTGAACTTCAGGATGTAAGCAGCGATCAGCAGGATAACGGACTTCGGGTTGTCCTGAACATCGACAGGAATACGGCCTCCCGTTTTGGCATTACCCCCCAGAATGTGGATGATGCGCTCTACGATGCCTTTGGTCAGCGTCAGATTTCCACTATTTTTACCGAACTGAACCAGTATCGGGTTGTATTGACGGTGGGCCCCCGGTTCAGCCGGCATCCCGCAGGTCTTCAGGATATTTATCTGCGTTCTGCATCCGGCGGGCGGGTGCCGCTCAGCGCCATTGCTACATTTAAAGAAACCCGGGGACCGCTGGTCATCAACCGGCAAGGGCAGTTTCCGGCGGTGACGGTATCGTTTAATCTGGCGCCCGGTGTTTCGCTGGGACGTGCAGTGGATGCCATCGAGACGGCAACCCGTCAGATGAAGCTTCCCGCCAGTATCTCCGGAAGTTTTCAGGGAACCGCCCAGGCATTCAAGGCATCCCTGGCCAACGAACCGATTCTGATACTGGCGGCGCTGATAACGGTGTATATCGTTTTGGGCGTGCTTTATGAAAGCTACATTCACCCCATCACCATTCTTTCCACACTGCCGTCGGCGGGCGTAGGTGCGGTGCTGTCGCTGATGCTCTGCCGTACGGATCTGAGCGTCATTGCGATTATCGGTATTATTCTCTTGATCGGTATCGTCAAGAAGAATGGCATCATGATGGTGGATTTTGCGCTTGACGCCGAGCGAAATGAAGGCAAGCCTCCGGAGGAAGCCATTTATCAGGCATGTCTGCTGCGGTTCCGGCCGATCATGATGACCACCCTGGCGGCGCTTCTGGGGGCTTTGCCTCTGGCGATGGGAACCGGTGTCGGCTCCGAACTGCGGCGTCCACTGGGGATTTCCATTATCGGCGGCCTGATCATCAGCCAGGTACTGACGCTTTACACCACGCCGGTCATTTATCTGGCGTTTAACCGGATACTCCGGCGGCGCGTCCAACCATCGGCAGGATAAGATGAATTTCTCCGCCACATTCATACACAGACCGGTGGCGACCACGCTGATCACCGTTGGTGTGGTTCTGGCCGGTATCATCGGATTTAAGCTGATGCCGGTGTCACCGCTGCCGCAGGTGGATTTCCCGACCATCTCGGTATCAGCGAGCCTTCCGGGCGCTGACCCCGATACGATGTCCACATCGGTGGCCGCGCCGTTGGAGCGTCAGTTTGCGCGCATTGCCGGCATTACGGAAATGACATCCACGAGCTATCGGGGCGCTACCGGCATTACCCTGCAGTTTGACCTGAACCGGAACATCGACGGCGCCGCCCGTGATGTGCAGGCGGCCATCAATGCCGCCAGAAGCACACTGCCGGCCAATCTGCCCAACAACCCCACCTACCGCAAGGTGAATCCGGCCGATGCGCCGATCATGGTGCTGGGGCTGACGTCTGAAACTGTTCCCAGGGCCGTGATGTACGATGTGGCTTCCTCTGTTCTTCAGCAAAAGCTGTCCCAGATCAAAGGCATCGGTCAGGTGTTTATCGGCGGCGGAGCTTTGCCGGCGGTTCGGGTGGATGTCAATCCGGTGGCTCTTAGCCGCTATGGCATCGGCCTGGCTCAGGTCCGTGCGATGCTGGCTTCCACCAATGTCAACAAGCCCAAGGGAATACTGACCGATGGGGACAAGAATCTGGAAATTCACGTCAATGATCAGCTCTTTAAAGCCGGTGACTACAAGAATCTGGTGCTGACCTACCGGTCCGGCGCCGCTGTCCGGCTCAGCGATGTGGCGCATGTTGAGGATTCTGTGGAAGATGTCCGCACCATGGGGCTTGTTAACGGAAAGCCGGCGGTCATGGTGGTGATTTTCCGTCAGCCGGGCGCCAATATCATTGAAACGGTGGACAGTGTCCGTGCGCTCATGCCGCAGCTTGGCGCCATGGTGCCGCAGGGCGTCCAGCTTTCAGTGGTGGTGGATCGAACGCCGCCCATCCGCGGTTCTCTGCGGGATGTGGAATTTTCGCTCCTGCTGTCGGGATTTCTGGTCATTCTCGTGATTTTCTGGTTTCTCCGCAGCATCCGCGCCACGATCATTCCGGCAATGGCTGTCACCGTGTCCATTATTGGCACATTTGCCGTTATGTATCTTTTGGGGTATTCCCTGGACAATCTCTCACTGATGGCGCTCACCATTTCAACCGGTTTCGTGGTGGATGACGCCATTGTGGTGATCGAAAACATCACCCGGTACCGTGAAATGGGCAAATCGCCTTTGCAGGCGGCGCTGTTGGGTACCCAGGAAATTGCTTTTACCGTTTTGTCCATGAGCGTTTCCCTGATCGCTGTATTTATTCCCATCCTTTTAATGGGCGGCATGGTGGGGCGGCTGTTTCAGGAATTCGCCGTCACCCTGTCGGTGGCGATTCTGGTGTCTCTCGTGGTGTCGCTGACAGGCACTCCCACGATGTGCGCCGGCTTGCTTCGCGATGAACGCGCACGGACTCACGGGAGGATGTACCACGCCAGTGAGCGGATGTTCGAGTTTCTGCATACCTCCTACAGCAGAGCCTTGCGCTGGGCGCTGGGGCATTCCCGCATCATGCTGGGGATTACACTGGCGATGGTGGCGATTAACGGAATCCTGTTTGTGATTATTCCCAAAGGTTTTTTCCCTGAGCAGGATACAGGGCGCATCATCGCCAATGTTCAGGCATCTCAGGATATTTCTTTCGAGTCGATGAAAGAAAAATTGACCCGGATTGTGGATATTGTCCGTAAAGATCCGGATGTGAAATATGTGACGGGGTTTACCGGCGGCAGCATCACCACTGTCAACACGGCCCGGATGTTCATTACCCTGAAAGCATTCAATAAGCGGCGGGCCACATCCAATCAGGTGATTGCCCGTCTCCGCAAGCAGCTTGTGCATGTCGTCGGAGCGCCGACATTTCTGCAGCCGGTGCAGGATCTGCGGGTGGGCGGCAAGCTCAGCAGCGCTCTCTATCAGTTCACGCTTCAGGATGAAAGCGTGGACGAACTGAATGCCTGGGCGCCCCGGGTATTGCAGAAAATGACCACGCTTCCGGAGCTGGTGGATGTCAACAGCGACATGCAGAACCGGGGGCTGGAAGCCAGGCTGGTGATTGACCGGACAACCGCTTCCCGTCTGGGAATCAGTCCTCAGCAGATCGATGAGACGCTGTATGATGCGTTTGGCCAGCGCCAGGTGTCTGTCATCTACACCCAGTTGAATCAGTATCACGTGATTCTGGAAGCAGCGCCTTCTTTCTGGCAGCATCCGGACACGCTGCGTGACATATATGTGGCGTCATCCAGCGGCCAGATGGTGCCGCTCAGCGCTTTTACCTCCTATCAGCCGGATGCCACATCGCTGGCGGTCAATCACCAGGGACAGTTCCCTTCGGTGACGATTTCCTTTAATCTGACGCCGGGGGTTGCGCTGGGGGATGCGGTGAATGCCATTGATACCGCCATGAGTCAGATCGGTCTGCCCAGCGGTATTCAGGGAAAATTCGCTGGAACGGCCAAGGCATTTGAAGACTCCCTCAAAAGCGAACCGTTTCTGGTTCTGGCTGCCCTGGTGTCGGTCTATATTGTTCTGGGCATCCTTTATGAAAGCTATATTCATCCGCTGACCATTCTCTCCACCCTGCCGTCTGCGGGAATCGGTGCGGTGCTGGCGTTGATGGCGTTTCATTCCGATCTGAACATGATTGCCATCATCGGCGTCATTCTGTTGATTGGTATCGTCAAGAAAAATGGCATCATGATGATTGATTTTGCATTGATGGTACAGCGCCGGGAGCAAAAAACCGCGACGGAAGCCGTTTACCAGGCTTGTCTGCTGCGGTTTCGGCCGATCATGATGACCACCATGGCGGCGCTTCTGGGGGCCGTGCCGTTGGCGATGGGCTTAGGGATCGGCGGCGAATTGCGGCGTCCTTTGGGGATTTCCATTGTCGGCGGGCTTCTGTTCAGTCAGATGCTGACACTGTTTACCACGCCGGTGATGTATATTTATATGGACAGACTGCGCACATGGTTGGAAGCAAGACGCCGGAGGAAACCGGCTGCTGTGGTTGTCGAATGATGGGAGCATCTATGCATTATTGGGGGAAAAAACTGATACGAACGGTTGTCGCAGCAAGCGCTTTGGGGCTGACTGCCTGTACGGTAGGCCCGGATTACGTGCGGCCCGCAGCTGTTGTAAACATGCCTTCATCTTTTAAAGAAATGGCCGGATGGAAAGTGGCGCAGCCGCAGGATGAGGTATTGTCCACGCGATGGTGGGAAATATACGGCGATCCGCAGTTAAATGCGCTCGAAACTCAGGTGGCGATAGACAATCAGAACATTAAAGCTTATGAAGCCTCTTTCCGTCAGGCGCAGGCGCTGGTGCAGTCCGCCCGCGCCGGATATTTCCCGACGGTTGCGGTCGGCGCATCGGCCACCGGAACCCGCACATCCGCCAATCTTAACGGTTCAAACGCCGGAAAAGAGACTTCCGACTTTCAGCTCCCTTTCAGCCTTGCCTGGGAAGCGGACATTTGGGGACGTATTCGCAGAAATGTCGAAGCCGGCAGGGCTGCGGCTCAGGCCAGCGCTGCGGATCTGGCTGCTGCAAGGCTCAGCGCTCAATCGGAACTGGCAGTGGACTATTTCCAGCTGCGGCTTCTGGATGCTCAGAAACGGCTTCTGGATGACACGGTCGCCTGCTATCAGAAGTCTCTGGAAATGACGCAGAACCGCTATACCAGCGGTATTGCAGCCAGATCGGATGTGCTTCAGGCTGAAACCCAACTGAAAAGCACTCAGGCTCAGGCCATTGATCTGCTGGCGCAGCGCTCCAAAATGGAGCATGCCATTGCGCTGTTGATCGGCAAGCCTGCTTCGGAATTTTCTGTGGCGCCGAAGCCGCTGGCATTCCAGGTTCCTGTGTCGCCGGCCGGTCTTCCTTCCGAACTTTTGGAACACCGGCCGGATATCGCTTCCGCGGAACGGAAAATGGCGGCCGCCAATGCGCAGATCGGCATTGCTGAAGCCGCCTACTATCCAACCATTCGGCTTTCGGCATCCACAGGGCTGGATGCTTCCAACATTCTGGATGTGATGTCATGGCCGGCCAGGTTCTGGTCTGTGGGTCCGGCGATGTCTGAAACCCTCTTCGACGGCGGGCTGCGGAAGGCTCAAAGCCGGCAGGCTGTTGCTGCGTACGACCAGACAGTGGCTTCCTATCGTCAGACGGTGTTGACCGCTTTTCAGGAAGTGGAGGATAATCTGGCAGCGCTGCGGGTATTGGCGGAAGAAGCGGACGCACAGGACAGCGCCGTTACAGCCGCCAGGCAGACGGTGAATGTGATTGAAAATCAGTATCAGTCAGGCACTGTTGCGTATCTGAATGTTATTTCGTCTCAGACGACTGTTCTTGCCAATGAGCGCACGGCTCTGAACATACTGGGGAACCGGTTGACGGCCAGTGTTTTGCTGATCAAGGCGCTGGGCGGAGGCTGGAACACGGCGGATATGCCGCCGGAAGGGTGACGGCTTTTTCTATGGGGGCTTAATGCTTCCGAGGCGGCAATGAAACGATCACCGGTATTTCTTCAGAACTGAGGTAACGCCACATGCCGCTTTCAAGGGCTCCCAGTCGAATATCGGCAATCCGGGTGCGGTGAAGCTTTATCACTTTCTGCCCCACTTTTTGAACCATACGCCGGATTTGCCGGTTTTTCCCTTCCTTCAGGATAATCCGGAACCTTCGCAGTGATATGCGGTGAATCTCAGCGGGCCGGGTGCGTGAACCCATCAGCGTCATGCCTTCGGCCATTTTCTGAAGGGCGGCATCTGAAATCGGTGCAGACAGTGTCACCACATATTCTTTTTCATGATCAAACGACGGGTGAGACAGCCGGTGGTGCAGCGCGCCGTCGTTGGTCAGAAGCAGCAGGCCGGTGGAGTCTTTATCCAGGCGGCCAATCGGATAGACCCTCTCCGGAATATCCACCAGGTCCGTCACCAGCTTTTCACCGGGTTGTTCGCAGCTTGTCACATAACCGGCTGGTTTATGTAAAGCGATATACACCGTGCGCTGCTGTATCAGAACGGCCCTGCCATCCATTTCGATGTGATCCACTCGTGGATCCACACGGGTCCCCAGTTCTGTGACGACCTTTCCGTTGACCTGCACCCTTCCTGCCAGCATTATCTCTTCGCCGTGCCGCCTGGAGCAGACGCCGGCGATGGAAAGATATTTCTGAAGCCGTACCGGGTATTCGATATCCGCCGGCTGCCCTACGTTTTCAGATGTCACGACCGGTAGTCCGCATTGATTCGTACATAGTCCACAGAAAAATCACAGGTCCATACCGATGACTGACAGCTACCGCTGTGAAGGTCCACAGTAATGACAAATTCAGGAAGTTTGAGAATCCGGGAGACTTCTTCTTCGACTGCAGCGCCTCTTCCGCCGCCTTCTGAAAACATCAGTACGTCATTAAAGCAAATATCGGTCCGGTCAGGGTCGAACGCAATGCCTGATCGTCCGGCGGCGGCCAGAATTCGGCCCCAGTTGGCGTCTTCGCCGAAAATAGCGGTTTTCACCAGGTTGGAATTGGCGACTGTGTTGGCAATCTGCCGGGCGTCGCTTTCGGCGGCTGCGCCTTTCACGCGGATTTCCACCAGTTTGGTGGCGCCCTCGCCGTCTTTGACCAGCATTTTGGCCAGAGTGATCAGAACGTCGTTCAGGATGCCCTGAAAAACGGCCTGGTCTTCAGCAGTGCGGATGACGCTGCCGGAAAGTCCGCTGGCCAGGATCAGGGCGGTGTCGTTGGTGCTGGTGTCGCCGTCAATGGTGATGCGGTTGAAGGACTGCTGCACCGATTCCAGAAGGCAGGCGTGAAGCTGATTCGCTGTGGCGCCGATATCCGTGCAGATAAAACACAGAAGCGTTGCCATATTCGGCGCGATCATCCCGGCGCCTTTGGCGGTTCCGGTGATGGTGAACGGTATGCCGGCCAGCATTCCCTGCCGGGAAATCACCTTGGGGACGGTGTCCGTGGTCATGATGGCTTCGGCAAGCGTCATAAAGCCATCCGGTTTCAGCGAGGAGACCAGAGACGGCATGGCGCTGCGGACTTTCTCCACCGGTAGCGGCAAGCCGATAACGCCGGTGGAGGCCACCAGCACCAAATCTTCCGAAATGCCCAGAGCGGATGCAGCCAGGCGGGCTGTTTCTTTCGCGGCCTGCATTCCTGCCTCTCCAGCGCAGCAGTTGGCGTTGCCGCTGTTGACCACAATGGCCTGACAGAGACCGGAGCGGATGCGTTCCCGGTCCAGCATGACGGGCGCCGCCTGAACCCGGTTCTGCGTAAAAACGCCCGCAGCGATGGCCGGCGTTCGGGATACAATCAGCCCTAAATCCTTGTTACCGTTTTTTTTAAGTCCGGCCGCCACTCCGGCCGCCTGAAATCCTTTGCACTGATGTGTTTCCATGATCCTGTCCTTTTTCATTCAAATCTGAATTTTCCACGTGCTGCGCAGCGGCGAGGCGCACTGATACGGTAGAGCCCTTCCCGAGCTGACTCCGGATGGAAATGCTGCCGCCGTGCAGTTTCACGATGTCATCACAGATGCTCAGCCCCAGTCCGATGCCGTCGATTTTTTTGGAACGGGACTTATCCACACGGTAAAACCGGTCGCATACCCGATCCAGATCGTTTTCCGGTATGCCGACGCCGGTATCCGTAATGTCGGTTGTCACCGCACCTTGTTCGCGCCGGAATGCAATGGCGATCTTTCCGGAAGTTACGTTGTATTTGATCGCATTGTCAATCAGGTTCATAAACACTTCTAAAAGCGCAGCCCTGTCTCCGGAAACCATACAGGCTCCGGGCCTGATGTCGGGCAATTCTATTGCAATTGCCCTCTGCAAGGCAAGTGGTTTTAAAATTCTCAGAGCGTCGGAAATGACTTCGTTTAAATCCACAGGTTCAAATCGCAGTTCGACCTTGTCGGCTCCGAGCCGCGCCAGTGTGAGGAGTTTTTGCACCATATGCGACATCAGTTGCGAGGCTTCAAAAATGCCGGCCAGAACTTCCTGGTATTCCGCTGCGCTTCTCTGCTTTCTCAGGGTGATCTCACTCTGGCTTAAAATAACGGCCAAAGGGGTTCTGAGTTCATGAGAAACATCCGAAACAAACTGCTTCTGGCGGTTGAAGGATTTTTCAAGGCTGTCAAAGGTATGGTTAAACGCTATGGCCAGGGACTTCAGTTCCGCCGGGATATGCGTCATCACTATCCGTTCCGAAAGATTGGATTCCGAAATACGGCTGATGGCGCGGGAGATGTCTTTGACGGGTTGCAGCCCTTTGCGGGCAATCAGAAATCCTCCGGATGAAGAGATCAGCATAATAATCAGACCGGCGACAGACAGAATGATCCGGTAGGATTTCAGCAGTCGCAGAGAGTCGCTGATGTCTTCGGCGCATTGAATGATCAGAATGTGATTTTTTTCAGGGCCGTCTTTTTCGCGGGAAATGCGAAAGTTGATCATCCGCGTTTTTTCCCCTTTGAATAAAAGGGGTTGAAATGTGACAGGGACCTTTTGCGGGGTATAAGGCAATTCAAGTGTACCAACGGATTCGGATTTTTCCAGGATGGCGCCGTCGGAAAGGCGTATCTGAAAAAAACTCTTCGATTTCTGTGAGTGATATTCCCACATCACATCATCTGAAAAATTGAATTCCGACTCGTCGTCATTGTCCTGAACCAGGGTGGCCAGCGCCTTGCTGCGGGACATAAGGTCAGAGTCGATGGCATTGTAAATGATTTTGACCAGGCTGAAGTACAGCAGCACCCCAAAGGCGGACAGCACCGAAAAGAGCACCGCCATGTAGAACAGAACGATCTTTGCCTTGATGGAATTGGTCATATCAATCTTTCAGCATATATCCGGCGCCTCGGACTGTCACAATGAGTTTCTGCTCGAAATCGCTGTCGATCTTGTTGCGAAGCCGGTTGATAAAAACGTCAATGACATTGCTGTCAAGGTCAAAATGATAATCGTAAAGGTGTTCGGTGAGTTCGGTTCGGCTCTGAACCTTGTTTTTATGAAGCGCCAGAAATTCCAGCAGCGCATATTCCCTGGCGGACAGCGGTATGAGGCTTCCCTGTCTTCGGACCTCGTGGGTGTCCATGGCCAGCACCAGGTCGGCGATCTCAATGGTGGATGTCCGAATTTCAGAGTTTCTGCGGAGCAGCGCCCGGATACGCGCAAGAAGTTCCTCAAAGAGAAACGGCTTGGTGAGGTAGTCGTCAGCGCCGCTGTCCAGCCCGGACACCTTGTCCATCACTGAATCCCTGGCTGTCAACAGCAGTACCGGTGTTTTGACGCCTGACTTGCGGATGGTCGTCAGGATGATCATGCCGTCCACAATGGGGAGCATGATATCCAGAACGATCAGGTCCGAAGGCTCGTTTTGCGCCATGAAAAGCCCATCTTCCCCATTATAGGCCACATCCACCGCATAGCCTTCCTCCTCCAGCCCCTTGTGGAGAATGTCTGCAAGCCGTTTTTCATCTTCGACGATCAGAATACGCATGAATGACGCCTCCATTGCGGTTACAGGTTTCGCAGCTCTTCCACGACAGGACGCCGGAATATGAGCTTCATTCCATAAACGGCGATAATGGTGGAAGCAGCGGCCGCTGTCGCCAGAAGCATCATATATCCCCAAGGGATGTAAAGATGTTCAGGCGGCGGATCGAAAACTCCGGTTAACACCTTGACCAGTATCTCCGCAATGCCGACGCCAAGCAAAGCGCCGGTCATGGCGCCTGCCAGAAGCATCAGCAGCGCCTCGCTCCAGATAAAAGCATCCATCTGACGGTGATCAGCCCCTAATGCTTCCAGGATGGCGAAATTCCGGCGGCGTTCCGAAAGACCGATGGCCAGGATCAACCCTGTTGCGCCCATGACGAACACGACGGCAAACAGCAGCTCAATCCGGGTGAGGCCGCGCAGATTGATAAACGTCAGACCGGAGCTGATAGCGTGCTGGGCGGCGGTAATATCGGTTACCCGAACACCGGGAAGCGAGGCGACAATATTTCGGGCGCGGTTTGCCACCTGAACCGGATTGCCGCTGGTTCGAAGCAGGACAATTTCGCTGGCGTCGCTGCCTGTTTTCTGCGCCAGATATGCGGCGTTGACCACCAGAAACGAATCTCTGGGGGCAGTGGGAAATTCCCGCACCACGCCGATAAAACGAAACGGCGCCACATGATAATGATGATCTGCGGCGAACTGCACCCGAAGATTCAGCGTATCTCCGGGCTGAAGCTGAAAGTCATTCCGGGTTTCTTCCGCAACCAGCACGCCGTCCGGATGCTGTTCCAGCAAGGATAGCGATGCGCGGGCGTTTCCGCCTTCGAAAAATGCGTTCGACATATGGGTGGCGTCGCCGATATGACGCGGATCGATGCCATAGATGTCCTGAAGATCATGTCCTACGTAAGCGAAGCGGTGCATCATCGGCTGGGCGGCGGTAACGCCGGGCAGTGCTTCCAGCTCTGCAAGCCTGCCGCCGGGCGGCGATATCGTGAGGCCCGAAACCTGAACATCCGCGCCGTTGGTCAGTTCGGCGTCCACGCGGGACTGAACATTGTACGTGGTGTTGAAAATGGCGGTGGAAAGCGCAAAGGAAACCGCCAGCGCCACCAGAACAATGCCGCGGGTCATCGTGAAACGCTGCCGCACCAAAGTCGCAGCGACCGGATCCGAAAGGTTTCCGGCGATGGGATGCACAAGCCGCGACAGCGTGTTCCGGCCGTGCGAAAGAAAACGTTCCCACAGACGGACGGACAGCAGCGCCCCGCCGATCCACAGAAAAAGCGGCGCGATAAACACCTCGTAATGAACCGAAATCTGAGGCGCTCCTTCCGGCGCCAGCACTACCTGATACCCGGAGCTGGCCGTGCGCCAGAATTCAATGCCTGCCAGAGCCAGTATGATAACATCCAGCCACATTTTCTGCCATAAAAAATCTCCGGTGCGCCGCATCAATGTTTTGGATGCGGCAACGGTATGATAGCGGGCCTGTTTCCATGCGGGCGCAACCATGGCGGCAATGGCCAATATCCATCCTGCGATTGCCGCGCCGGCTGTCCAGCCCCAGATATTTCCATTTTCCGCCATGCCGGTGGATACAGCAATCAGAACAGCGGCGGCAACTCCCAGAAGAATTCCACCCATGCCTGTGATGATGGCTTCCAGGGTTTCAATATGCAGCACCTGAGATATCGATGCGCCGCGGGTGCGCAGAAGCGCCTGCTCCCGAAGACGATGCTGACTGCCGGAAGCCGCGACCGCAATTGTCAGCATCATGGCGAGTATGGCTCCCGGAAGTCCCAGAAACAGGAACAGCACCTTGGCGTAAAGGGCATCCGCACGCGCCGCCGCCAGACGGGCAGCGAGATTGTCGCCCACCGCGACACTGCCGGCCAGCTGTGATTCCAGATGATGGGCCATTTGCGTGACCTCAGTACAGGCGTTATCCGGGTCCATCGATAGAGTACGGCCTATCCGGACATGATACTGAGTCCGGACCGTATCCGGACGCGCCGCAAGCTGGGGATCAAACAAGGCGCGCCACTGGGCGTCCGGCATCAGCAACACATTGTCCGGAGGCGCCTGGGGCGCTGTGCCGGCCGGCATGCCAATGGCCTGAAAGAGCGAATCCGCTGCCGGAAGATCGATGACGCCATCTATCCGGACCTGCACCGGAGGCAGTCCCATGCGCCGGATGGTAACAATATCACCTTCTTTGACATGGAGATTGGCGGCGGTTTGCTGTGCGATCAGAACGCCTTGCCTGGCGCCTGTCAGCCACCGGATTTCACGGGGAAAGGCCGATGCGTATGAGGTTCGGATTCCCAGAACCTTTCCGGGGCCGGTTGTCTGCACTGTACCGTTTGAGCTGGCCGAATCGGTTGCATTGCCTGAACCGGCTTCGAATCCGTCGGTATCGGCGTAACCGACCGGTTCCAGCACCGAGCATGATGTGGTTTCCTGAATGGCAGCCCGGACGGCGGCCATATCTGCACCGGAGGCTGTCAGGACCTGCCAGTCCACCGGTACGTCCGATATGGCGCGGCGGGTCATGACTTGAACGCTGGAGGTGACAAATATCCCCAGAGACGCCAGAAGAGCGACAGTCAGCGCGACGCCGGCCATGGTTTCCAGCAGACGTTCGGGGCGATGGGTCAAAACGCCTTTCAGCCATTTTGTCAAAAAAAACATCATGCTTCCTCCTGTCCGTTGCGCCGGATATGCCAGACGGTCTGCATGCGGTCGGCGATTGCCGGATCATGGGTTGCCACCACAAGGGCGGCGCCGGAATATTCGATAGCGGCCAGCAGCACGTCCAGCAGGTGCTGGGCGGTGGGGTGGTCGAGCTGGCCTGTGGGTTCATCCGCCAGAATCAGTTTTGGCCGCGATGCCAGGGCCCTGGCGACGGCTACCCGCTGTGCCTGCCCGCCGGACAGCTCTTCCGGAAACTTGTCTGCAATGGATATCAGTCCGATGTCATCGAGCGCTTTGACGGCGGCAGCCCGCGCTTCGACGGGGGCCACATTTCCGACAAGAAGCGGCAGCTCGACGTTTTCCACCGCGGTCAGCGGCGCCAGAAGCGAGGTCATCTGGAAGACCATGCCGATTTTCTGCGGCCTCAGATGCCTTGCATCACCCAGCGCCGGCCATGAAATATGGCCGGATGTCGGCGCATCCAGCCCGCCCATGATATGCAGCAGGGTGGATTTGCCGCTGCCGGACGGTCCCATGACCGCAATACGATCTCCGGGAAGTACGGCGCCCGTAAAGAACGCAATCACCGGAACCCGGGTTTTTCCCTGCATCCATACGCGCCCGACGGCGTCCATACGCACCAGTTCATTCATGGTTTACAACCCTCCCGTCATACAGATGCACTGTGCGGTCTGCATGCGCTGCCAGCGCATCGCTGTGCGTCACCACCAGCACCGCGCCGCCGTTGTTGCGGTAATCTTCCAGAAGCTGCAGCACCTGGATTTCAGTTTGAGCATCCACCTCTCCGGTAGGCTCATCGGCCAGCAAAATTCCGGGATCAGCGGCCAGCGCTGTCGCCAGCGCCGCGCGCGAGGCTTCGCCGCCGGAAATGCGTGCAGGACGTTCGCGCCGGCGATGCGTTAGTCCCACCCGTTCTATCAGCATATCCAGACGCTGTCGGTTCATCTTTCCGGCCAGAACCATCTGGAGCCGGACATTGTCTTCCACCGAAAGATGATCAAACAGGTTTCCGGACTGAAGCATAATCCCGATCCGCTGCGCCCGGATTCTGGCGCGCAGCGGTTCCGGCTGACGGTTGATGCGCTCTCCCATCACCGTCACACAGCCTCCATCCGGTTCATCAATACCGCAGAGACAGGCCAGCAGGGTGGACTTCCCGCTTCCGGAAGGCCCTTGAACCGCCACCATTTCCCCGGCATTCACATGAATACTGACCCCTCTGAGGGCCAGCGTTTCAGATACGTCGGTATGATAAAAGCGATAGATATCGACCGCCTCAAGTACTCTCATATCATCTCCATTTAAAACTCCGGGATATGCGGCGCCACTGATCAACGTTATCGGCCCCAAGCGGCGCCCACAGGGTGAGTTCGGCCAGCTTGCCGTTCCTGTAATAGAAATATGCCGTGTTTTCGAGGCGCACCTGCTTGTTGACCACCGGATCCGGCTTGGAATTTGATTCATAAACCATTCGGATTACCGGTGATTTTGAAAGCGTGACGGCGTCAATGCGCTTGATATGAACAGCCCGGCCTGTTTTCATCAGCGCCTCCGCCTGATTTTTACGGATGCTTTCAATGGTTGGCATACCAGCAGCGTCCGTGAGCGTGACCGAGAGGCCGTCGAACCTGTAGATGAAGGTGACACTGGCGCCGTTGACAGTGCGCGCCCAGCCTTCCGGGGTATCGAGTTCATAGGCGCTGGATGCGTATTTCACAAAGACCTGACTGTCCGGAATATCGCCCGGCGGATTTTTTTCAGGCGCCACCGCCGGTTCGGCGGCGCTGCTGCACAGCAGAATATGCTCCGGTGCGGCGGATTTTTTAGCGGAAGATGTGTTGGCATATACCGTTCCGGTCAGAGCCGCAGTAAAGGTAAGCGCAGCGATAATGCACCATGATATTTTCTGTTTCATACGAATGCCTTTCAGTGGTTTTTCCCCTCCCTGCAAACAGGGAGGGAGGTAATTGGGCTTGGGTGAGGTGCGGTTAGTCACTGTCTTCGTGGCCGTTTTCGGATTTTTCACCTTTCCGGTCATTCATGTCGTTACCGACTTTCAGAACCTTTCCGGAATCTGCATCCACCTTAACATCCACGACCTGGTTGTCCGGCTTTACGATCTCAATTCCATAAACCGGGAGATTGTTCTCGTGTTCCAGCTCGGCGCGTGACGCCTTTCCTGGAACCGCCTGAAGCGCGGCGCTGACCGCGGCATCGAGGGTAATTTTCACCTGTTGCACAGAAGCGGCTTCATTTTTTTCGTCATGATGTTCTTTTGCAGCAAATGCGCCTCCTGTGATCAGGAGCGCCGCAGCGGCAATTCCGATAAACATGTTCAGTTTTTTCATGGTATTCACCTCCTTTCATTGATTCAGTTCCAATTCCGGCAGGCATTCAGGCTGATACCTTTGCTTTTGCGGTTTCAGCTTGAATGCTTTGCCGGAATAAGGCGGGAATGCTCTCCGGATATGTTGTTTCCGCCCATAAAAACGATCCTCTGACCCTGTTCTTTTTCACGCTGAAAGGCGCAGGAAAAGGCATTCGGTTCTGGATTCTCCGGAATATCACCTGAATGCGGCGAGGTTTCATTCATTCTGGAGGCAGGTTATAGCAGGGTGAAGATTACAGAAGCATGAATAAGCGGTAAGAGCTGCAGGAGAATTGAGAAGAATGTCTTAAATGATTTTCATGAGGCAAAATCAAAAGAAAATTTCAACACTTTCAAATGATATTCATCCGCTACTATGCTTGATACCTTCGTAAAAAGTCGATTTTCAGACGGCTTTGTAAAAAGTTCACAGGCAAGGCGCGCAAATACTGAGGAGTGAAGCGTACTTGTCGTACGCTGCAACGACGAAGGATGCAGCGTAACGCAGCATGCGGACTTTTTACGAAGTCGTCATGATTGGATACCCAGAGAGACGAGAAACGACGGAACCGCATTTCAGGCTTCATTTGGGGGACAGGTCCGTTAGAGAAAAGGAAGAACCCGCTATTGAAAGGAGGGGAAATGTTATTCAGTTGTTGTTAAAAACAATGGCGCATAAACGACACAGTCAAGGGGAACAAAAAAACAGGAACTCACTTATCGTCTGTAAGTCCCTGTTTTTGTTGGCTATTTGGTAGCGGGGGCTGGATTTGAACCAACGACCTTCGGGTTATGAGCCCGACGAGCTACCAGGCTGCTCCACCCCGCATCACATTTCAAGCATATTAGTTTGAACCAGTGAGGAAGTCAAGTTGTTTTTTGAATCGTTCCATCAGCAACTGTCAACGCCTGCAAGGCTGATCAATCTGTCAAGAATATCCTTACGGTTATCTATCTGGGTGTGTCCATCCGGCGATGCCTGGGGACATCGCAGCAGCACCCGTTTTGTCCGGCTGGTATGGCCGTTCACAATATCAAACGCCGATCGAGGCATACAAAGCGATTTCGATAAAAATTCGATGCACATCCGGTTGGCGGCATCATCCACCGGCGCCGCCTGGATGGAAATTTTAAGAGCGCCGTTATGAAGTCCGACAATTTTATTGCGCGAAGCCCTTGGCTGAACATAAATATTGATGAGCAGCCCCTGAGATGTCTCCTTAAAAAATGACATCCGCCCTGAATTCTGTGTGGATATCATTCGGCAAAGCCGGACTGCTGACGGATCAGCCGGGTAAAAAACTCAGGGGGCCTGACAACTTTTCCGGATTTGTCCAGAAACGCATGACGGGTATAACCTCTGGCCAGAGGTCGGGAAGTATTTTCGCAAGAAATGGTATAATCGAATTTTATGCCGCCTCGAATGGTGTTGTCCAGCGCCGTTTCTATAATCAGAAGATCATCATACTGCACCGGAAACAAAAATTTGCAGTGCAGTTCAGATACGGGAAGGAAATATCCGCGGTCCTCGATTTCCTTGTAAGACATGCCGATATGGCGAAACATTTCCGCCCGTCCGATTTCAAACCAGCGAAAGTAGTTGGCATGATAGCCAAACCCCATTTTATCGGTATCCGCGTAAATCACACGGTATGATGTCTGATGAGTCAGCATGGATCAGCGATCATTTCCTGAAATTGTTGTTTGAGAACTTGATAATCACGGATAACCGGAAATTCGGGAAATTCACGAACGACATTTTCCGGCGGTCTGAACAGAAATCCCTGATCTGCAGCCTTCAGCATGGCAATGTCGTTATAGGAATCTCCCATGGCGACAATACGGTAGTTCAGGCTTTTCAGCGCCTCTACGGTGGCTTTTTTGGCCTGCTGCTGACGCAGGTTATAGCTGACAATCATCCCTTCACTGTCTGTCGAAAGCGCATGACAGAAGATCGTCGGCCATCCAAGTTTTTTCATCATGGGCGTCGCAAATTCCTTGAAGGTATCCGACACGACAATGACCTGGGTCACACTGCGAAGCCAGTCCAGAAAATCCCGGGCGCCTTCAAGCGGCTCCATTGTGGCGATAACATCTTGAATATCTGACAGCTTTAAGTGATTTTCCCTGAGAATAGCCAGCCTTTTTTGCATCAGAACGTCGTAGTCGGCAATATCGCGGGTTGTCAGGCGCAGTTCGGAAATTCCGGTTTTTTCGGCGACATTAATCCAGATTTCAGGGATAAAAACGCCTTCCAGATCTGAACACACAATATACATAAAACCTCTCGTGGAAGAAAATACGCTTTGGAAAGAAACGTCTGTTTCACCGTGGCGTCTTATGATAACAGCCAGACATATTATGCGGATTCGTTGGCATCTTCGATACGTATCAATGCCGGAATATCGCTGACAACTTCGAGTCGATAAATTTCAGAAAGCGCTGCCTGTACGTTGGACTCTTTGGCCAGGTGGGTCATCATGACAATAGGCACAGCCCCCCCTGACTTGCGGCCTTTCTGATGAACGGATTTAAGGCTGATGCCATGAGTGCCCAGAATGCCCGATATCTTTGACAGAACACCGGGTTGGTCCAGCGCTTCAAACCGAAAATAATAGCTGGAAATAATGTCATCCATCGGCATTACAGGAATGGAACGGATATGAGATCGCTGATACGACAACACCGGCACTCTGCCGACGACGCCGGCAAGAAGATTTCTGGCAATATCCACCACATCGCTGACAATGGCGCTGGCGGTCGGCATCATTCCGGCGCCTCTTCCGTAAAGAAGGATATCGCCCACCGCATCTCCGGTGATCATAATGGCATTCAGCGCGCCGTTGACGCTGGACAGAAGATTATCGCAGGGAATCATGGTGGGATGGATTCGGGCTTCAACCATATTCCCGCGGTTCTTGCTGATGGCCAGCAGCTTGATTTTATAGCCGAATTGTGCTGCGATTTCAATATCCAGCGGGGTGATTCGGGATATGCCCTCGACATAAATATCTTTCAGATTCAGATGAGTTCCGTACGCCAGAGATGTCAGAATAGCCAGCTTGTGGGCTGTGTCAGCGCCTTCAACATCGAGGGTGGGATCCGCTTCTGCAAATCCCCGGCGCTGAGCCTCAGCTAAAGCTGCTTCAAATGTATCACCGTCATCTGTAATTTTGGACAGGATGTAATTGCACGTCCCGTTTAAAATTCCGGACATAGCCTGAATCCGATTGCCGACCAGTGATTCTCTGAGGGTTTTGATTACCGGCATGCAGCCGCCGACGCTGGCTTCAAACGCCAGTTCAACGCCCTTTTCAGCCGCTGCCTGAAACAGGCTGTTTCCCTGGCTGGCCAAAAGCGCCTTGTTGGCGGTAACGACCTGCTTGCCATTGCCAATCGCCTCAAGAATCAACGCACTGGCGATTCCTAACCCACCGATGGTTTCAATGACGATATCAACCTGCGGATCGCGAACCACTGAACCGGCGTCCGTGGTAAGAACGCCGGTTTCAAAAGCAATGCCTCGATCCTTCTGGATATCGATATCGGCAACGTATTTCAGTTTCAGCGCAGCACCGACCCTTGCCTGGAGGATATCCTGGTTTTGCGTCAGCATCCGCGCAACGCCGGTTCCAACCGTTCCGCAGCCCAGAAGCCCGATGTAAATGGTTTTCATATCACATCACTTTCCGGATTCCCCGGACAGCCTGATTGATCCGCATGGGGTTTTCGATCAGCGCGAAACGAACATAGTTATCGCCATATTCACCAAACCCCAGACCCGGAGAAACCGCTACCTGGGTTTCATTGATCAGAAACTTGGCAAATTCCACAGACCCCATGTGAAGATACTGGTCAGGGATTTTACCCCACACAAACATGGTGCCTTTCGGACTCTTGATTTCCCAGCCAATACGGTGAAGACCGGAAATAAGGGCGTCTCTTCTTTCACGGTAGGTATCCCGAATCTCCTGCACGCATTCCTGAGGTCCGTTTAGAGCGATGATAGATGCTATCTGAATGGGCTGAAATACGCCGTAATCCAGGTAGCTCTTAATACGCTTCAACGCAGCGATGGTTTCCGGATTGCCGACGCAGAACCCGACCCGCCATCCGGCCATGCTGTAACTTTTGGATAATGAAAAAAACTCTACACCAACGTCTTTGGCGCCCTTGGCCTGAAGAAAACTGGGAGCCTTATAGTCGTCAAATGTCAGATCTGCATAGGCAAAATCATGGATAACCAGTATGTTATTATCTTTGGCGAAATCCACAATTTTCTGAAAAAAATCGAGGTCCACCACCTCTGTGGTTGGATTGTGGGGATACGAGATAATCAGTACTTTGGGCCGTGGCCAGGTCTGTTTGGTGGCGTTGATCAGATTCTCGAAAAAATCACAACCGGGCCCTACCGGAATACCCCGGACATCGCCGCCTGCAATGATGGCGGAATAAGGATGAATCGGATATGTGGGGTTTGGAGTAAAAACCACATCTCCCGGACGAATGGTAACCAGCACCAGATGAGAAAGCCCTTCCTTGACACCGATAGTGACAATGGCTTCGGAATCCGGGTCAACATCCACATCAAAACGCCGTTTATACCAATCGGATATCGCCAGACGCAGCCGGGTAATGCCCATGGATGCAGAATAACGGTGATTGGGGGGTTTTTGGGCGGCTTCCACCAATTTGTCAACGATATGGCGGGGGGTTCCTAAATCAGGATTTCCCATTCCCAAGTCTATAATATCTTTTCCCGCATGTCTGGCCTCCATCTTGATTTTATTGACGGTAGCAAAAACATAGGGCGGAAGTCTGTCTAATCTGGCGAATTTAGTCACAGCACACCTCGGTATTGATCAAGTCTGTTGGCTCCTGGATGAGGCAATAAAAAAAAGAGTAAGCTCGCCGCATCCTTTTTTCATATTAAAAACATTGGTATTTCATACAATACAACGCTGTTCATGTCAAAAAATGTTTTGACTTTTCAGCCGAAAATGTTTAGGTTCTTGAATAATTTCAAGTTTTTCGCTACAGATTTACAGATACATGTCTTTGCGGAGCTGCGGGTTATATTAATAATTATACCGATCGGCGCCATCATTTTTGATGTCGATTCTGATGCCAGTTCCAAAGATCACTTTATCGGATATCTGTTTTTCCCAAGCAGGAGATAGTTATGTCGCAGTCCTTTACATATGCGGACGCAGGTGTTGATATCGATAAGGCAAACGCGCTGGTCCGCAGCATAAAATCAATTGCCGGTCACACGCCCAGAAGCGGGGTCATGGGTGAGATCGGCGGTTTTGGCGGTTTGTTTTCTCTTAATTTGTCCAATTTGGAGCGACCCGTTCTGGTCAGTTCCACCGACGGGGTAGGCACCAAGCTCAAAATCGCATTCATGATGAACAAACACGATACCATTGGCATCGATCTTGTCGCCATGAGTGTCAACGATGTGGTGGTTCAAGGCGCAAAACCTTTATTTTTTTTGGATTATCTGGCAATGGGGCATCTCAGGAATGAAGTGGCGACCGATATCATCAGCGGCGTCGGCGAAGGATGCCGGCAGGCCAACTGTGCACTGATCGGCGGTGAAACTGCTGAAATGCCGGGTATTTATCGCGACGACGAATACGATCTGGCAGGCTTTGCCGTCGGTATCGTGGATAACACCAGAATTATTGACGGCTCTGAGATCCATGTCGGACACAAGCTGATCGGCATTGCATCCAGCGGGCTTCACAGCAATGGCTATTCTCTGGTGCGAAAAATCTGTTTTGACGTTTTGAAACTGTCTGTGGACAGTTTCATTCCGGAACTCGGTAAAACGCTGGGTGAAGAGCTGCTGACGCCAACGCGGATTTATTCTGAAAGCATTTTGAAACTCATCCGGGATATTCCGATTCACGGCCTTGCTCACATCACAGGCGGAGGAATATCCGAAAATATCATCCGGGTCATTCCCAAAGCCTGCAAGGTAATAATTCACCTGGGGACTTGGAACATTCCACCCATATTCAAACTGCTTCAGGAAGGCGGCAACATCTCCGACACAGAAATGATGCGAACTTTCAATAACGGCATCGGCATGATCGCTGTCGTTCCTGAATCGGCGGTTCAGGATGTGCTGGAACGGCTGAATGGCGCCGGAGAGCAGGCGTATCTGATGGGTGAAGTCGTAGAGCGCAAGAACTCCGACGAACAGATTGCCTGGATAGCATCATGACAGCCGTTTTTCGACAATGACCAATATCTTCATTTTATCTCTGACGGCCTTCGCTGTCTGTCTGATTTTGACGCCACTCGTACGCAGGCTGGCGGTTGCAAGAGGATGGATAGCACGGCCTGCAGCGGATCGCTGGCATAAAAAGCCGACAGCGCTGTCCGGAGGCATTGCCATATATCTGGGCATAGCAATTCCTCTCTTTGTGATTTCAGATTTTCATGCGGTTTCCCTGCCTCATTCCGGCGCTTCCGGCGCCGTTCTGATACCTTCTTTTGCACCTGTTCTGTGGATCGGTATTACCGTGATGTTTTTGTTAGGGCTTGTGGATGACCGTATCCGGCTCAAACCCCAGACCAAACTGCTGGGACAGATACTGGTAGCATCCATGGTAGCGTTTTTGGGTTTCAGGCTGCACTGGCTGGTATCCATGACGCTGGACACGCTGTTGACCATTTTCTGGATCGTGGGCATCACCAACGCATTCAATCTTCTGGACAACATGGATGGGCTCTGCGCCGGAATCTCCGCCGTATCCGCAATTTTCCTGGCGCTCATTTATACCGGAATCTGTCCGGAGCTGGCGCTGCCCTCCGCGATACTTGCCGGCGCCTGTGCTGCGTTTCTGGTGTATAATTTCAACCCTGCCTCTATTTTTATGGGCGACTGCGGCAGTCTGATGATCGGGTTTGCCGTATCGATGCTTTGTCTGGGATTTTCGGAAAAATTTCCCGGAAATATGATGGCTTCCATTGCCGTTCCGGTGATGATCGTGATGGTGCCGATATCTGACACAACGATGGTGACATTGATTCGGCTGCTAAGCGGTCGAAAAGCTTCCACAGGCGGCAAAGATCACACATCCCATCGTCTGGTGCTGCTGGGGTTCAGTGAAAAAAACGCCGTACTTTTTTTATACGGAATCGGCCTCATATCGGGCACAGCAGCGCTGCTTGTAAGCCGAAGCGATACCATCTCATCCCCGTCCGTAATTATTCCCGTGACGCTGGCGATACTGCTTATGGGCGTTTATTTGTCTCAGCTCCGGATATACCCTGAAAAAGAATTTTCAGCACTCAGAGACCAGGTTTTTTCGCATATTCTAATAGACCTGACCTATAAAAAACAGCTGGTGCTGGTCATTCTCGATTTCTGCCTCGTTGCATTTTCCTATTATCTGTCATACCGGCTCCGGTTCAATTCGACAGATTTTGGCTACTATTTCAAAATATTCCTGAAATCTCTTCCGGCAGTGATCATTTGCAAGCTCCTGGTTTTTTATATTGTGGGCGTTTATCGCGGTGTATGGGGATATCTGAATTCCAACGATGTGGTAGTATATATCAAAGCATCTGTTATTGCCTCGTTTTTATCGGTGACCGCCGTAACGTTCATTTATGGGTTCAAGGATTTTTCAAAAGCTATTTTTGTTATTGATTGTCTGATAACCACAAGCATGGTATTGGGATCCCGCGGATTTTTCAGGCTCTTTGGCGATGCTGTGAAGCGAAAGACGCTGTCCGGTGAACAGGTGTTCATTTACGGAGCCGGAAGAGGCGGCGAAATATTGTTGCGGGAAATTCTCTATAATAAAAAACATCATGTGAAACCCATTGGATTTATTGATGACGACCCACTTAAAATCGGCAAAAAGCTTCAGGGTTATCCGATTCTGGGAGCCTTCGAGAATATGGAAGACCTGATTCAAAAATATCCGGTTACCACCCTCCTGGTTTCCTTTATCGAAAACGACATTGAGCACCATAAATTTCTGAAAGATTTTTGCAGGATGCACGATCTTTACCTGAAGCAATTTTCCGTTCATATTGAGCCCATTGATACGGAAGCACCATGATCATTTTAGGCATCGAAACGTCCTGTGATGAAACGTCCGCAGCCGTGGTCAGGGATGGCGGCCGCGTTCTCTCATCTGTGGTGGCATCCCAGATTGCACTGCACCATCCTTTCGGCGGCGTGGTCCCGGAGCTGGCATCCCGCAAGCATCTGGAATCGATCGCGCAGGTCGTACATGAGGCTGTCGAACAGTCGGGTATTTCTGAAAACCATCTTGATGCCGTGGCAGCCACCCAGGGGCCGGGTCTCGTCGGCGCTCTTCTGGTGGGTTTTTCGTTTGCCAAAGCTTACGCCTATGCCCGGGAAATCCCCTGCATCTGCGTCGATCATCTCGAAGGGCATATCCATTCCCTGTTTCTTGAGCAGGACGTTCCGGGTTTTCCGTTTGTCGCGCTGCTTGTTTCCGGGGGACATACCGGGATTTATGATGTCATTTCGCACACCTCATGTGAGCTGATGGGGCAGACACGAGATGATGCGGTCGGAGAGGCTTTTGACAAAGTCGCCAAAATGCTGGGCCTGGGATATCCCGGCGGCGTGCTCATTGAACAAATGGCATCTGAAGGAAATCCGGAACAGATACATTTTCCCCGCCCCTGTCTGGATACAACGGATTTTGACTTCAGCTTCAGCGGACTGAAATCCGCTGTCAGACGATATATTGAACTCAATGGTGACACGAACGTTGCAGACATTGTGGCCGGATTTCAGAAAGCCGCTACGGATGTGCTGACAACCAAGCTCGTTCAGGCGGCTTTATCCCGGAAACGTCATCGCATCGCTGTCGTCGGAGGCGTTGCGGCCAATTCAGAGCTCCGGCGGAAAATCAGTGCATCCGCTCATGAAAACGGGCTGCGGGTTTATTTGCCTTCACTAAAATACTGCGGCGATAATGCAGCCATGATTGCGGCAGCCGGATTTCATCGTTATCCGTGTTCCTGGGTCAGAAACACCCTTCTGGATCAGGATGTTTATTCGAAGGCGTGCCTGCGCAACAACTGATCTTTTCCGAAGCATGTCCCGCTTTTTCTTTGGTTGTGATAATGATCAGATGTATCTGGATGTGTCCGATGCGACCTGAACAATCCCGTAAGACCCCACCGCCTTTCGTCCAAACGGAATCCCCAGTTTCCGCATGCGTTTGCGCAGCGTGGATGGGTGGATATTCAACCGCCTGGCAGCCCCTTTTTCCCCTTCCACCCGACCATCGCAGATATCCAGAATTTGTCGGATATGCTGACGCATCACAGCATCCATATCCTGATTTTGCGGGACTTGAGCCGATAGGGGAAGAGACAGTCTCTCCTCTGGAATCTTTTGAGTTTTGGGCGCGATATCATCAAAAACCAGCGGCTCGCCCCGGCTGAGAATCAAAGCCCGCTCCACGGCGTTTTCCAGTTCGCGGACATTGCCGGGCCAGCGGTAAGCTGTCAGGCGCTCCAGGGCTCCGAATGCCAGTCCCGGCACCGGACTGCGTTTCATCTCCAACGCTTTTTTCTGAATAAAGTGCTGAACCAGGGCCGGCATATCCATCATTCGGCTTCGCAGGGGCGGAATGGAGATCGGAAACACTCTGAGCCGGAAATACAGATCTTCCCGGAACGCACCGCTATTCAACATGTCTTCCAGGTTCCGGTGAGTAGCAGCGATGATGCGGATATTTATCGGAATGGGGCCTGAGCCGCCGACACGTTCGATTTCCTTTTCCTGAAGCACGCGAAGCAGTCGCACCTGGGCATCCGGAGACAGTTCCCCGATTTCATCCAGAAACAACGTGCCGGTGTGCGCGCGTTCGATTCTTCCTCTTTTCTGGGAAAGAGCGCCGGTAAAAGCGCCTTTTTCGTGCCCGAACAGTTCACTGTCCATCAGGGTCGGCGGAATGGCGCCGCAGTTGACCTTGATAAACGGAGCCTGTCTGCGGGAAGAAGCCTTGTGAATGGCGTTGGCAATGACTTCCTTGCCGGAACCGGTTTCACCCAGCAGCAGCACCGGGCTGTCCAGCGGCGCCACCTGCCGGACCAAATCCATGACGGGCTTCAGGCCGGAATCCGCACCAATGACATCCTCACCGACCATTCGCCGCAGTTCATCCTGCAAATACCGGTTGTCATCCGCCAGAATATCCCTGAGTTTCTGCAGTTCCCGATACCGCAGACTGTTGATCAATGCGACGGCAAAAGGTTCATTGACGGCGCCGATAAGATGCAGATGCTCTTTTGTAAAAGGCGTGCGGCCGTTTCCGAAAATGGCCAGAACGCCCAGAAGCTTTTTTTCCAGAACCAGATCAGAAACCACGGCCGGCATATCCAGAGCATTGAATTTTTCAGCTACCGGACTGCACACCGGATCATCCCCGAGCCTGGGAATGGCCCGAACCCGGACCAATCCCAGTTTTTCAATGCGTCTCCGCGTGTCATCCGAAAGCTGGGAGCTCAGGGCCAGAGCCCTGAACCCTTCACGAGTAGCGTTGGCAATGGTCTCTACGACCCCCACATCGCGATGATAGACGTGAAGACTCATCTGCCCGGCCGGCAGAAAATTCCGGATATAAAGCAGACATTGCCACAGGGCTTTTTCAATTTCCAGGCTCCCGCAGATCCGGAGTGTGACCTGCCGGAAAAAATCCTTTTCATCAATGGTCATGATTTCCTCGAAAAGGGTGATGGCGTTTACACAGATTCATTTTTTCAAACGACGATTCCGTCTGTTTTTTCAAGGGTATTCCATGGAACAGTTATATGATAAAACCGGCAGATAGTACAGTTATAACTGTTCCATAGGGTTAATTCAGAACCGTTGCCATTTGATATGATAAATCAATTTGAATTGGCACATCTTGTGCTGTATAAAATGGGTTTTGTATTGAAACAGGCGCGAAACGATGTGTGATATCCGGAAAAAATCTGAAAAACAATAGAGGAGACACGATTATGGCACAGGTAATCATGGATAAAAGAGATGTGGAGTTTGTCCTCCACGAACAGTTGGAAGTCGAGAAACTGGCAAAAAACGAACGCTTTGCCGAATTCACTAAAAAAACAGTGGACCTGATCATTTCCGAGGCGCGCAATCTGGCCGTCAAAGAGATGCTGCCCGCTCTGAAAATTTCCGATGAAGAAGGATGCAAACTGGAAAACGGCACGGTTAAGGTTCCGGAGCCTTTTTATCGGATATATGAACTTTTCAAGGAAGGCGAATGGATATCCCTGTGCGATGATCCCAAATGGGGCGGTCAGGGAATGCCGACAACCATTTCCATGGCGGTGAAAAATTATTTTCACGGAGCCAACTTTCCCTTTACCCTGGCCATTCTGTTATCTCACGGCGCCGGGAAACTGGTGGAGAGATTTGGTACGGAAAAACAGAAAAATCTCTTTTTGAAGAAAATGTACACGGGTGAGTGGAGCGGCACCATGCTTCTTACCGAACCCCAGGCCGGGTCGGATGTGGGCGCATTGACCACCTCCGCGGTCAAAAATGCCGACGGCACCTATTCCATCACCGGAAACAAGATATTTATCTCCAGCGGCGAGCATAACATGGTGGAAAACATCATCCACCCGGTTCTGGCCAGAATCGAAGGCGCACCTGCCGGCACCTCCGGGATTTCCCTGTTTCTGGTCCCCAAAATCCGGGTCAACGATGACGGCAGTCTGGGAGCGCCCAATGACGTTGTCTGCACCGGCATCGAAGAAAAAATGGGCATTCACGGAAGCCCCACCTGCTCCATCACGCTGGGCGGCAAGGGGCAGTGCATAGGCACCCTGCTGGGTGAAGAAAATAAGGGTATGCGGGCCATGTTCGTCATGATGAACGAAGCCCGTCTGGATGTGGGAATGCAGGCGCTGGGATGCGCGTCCGCATCTTTCCAGAACGCACTGAACTACGCCAGAGAACGTGTCCAGGGCCGGCATCTGCAGGCAGGCGGAAAAGATGCGCCATCTGTTCCCATTATTCAGCATCCGGATGTGCGACGGATGCTGCTGAACATGAAAGCCATCACAGAAGGATCCCGGAGCATTCTCTATTTCATCGGCTTTTGTGAAGACATGATCCGCATCAGCAACGATCCTGCTGAAAAAATCAAATATCAGGGACTCATTGATTTATTGATTCCCATTGCCAAGGGATATGTTTCGGACAGGGCTTTTGAGGTCTGCAGCCAGGGAGTTCAGGTTTTCGGCGGATATGGATACACCAAGGAATATCCTCAGGAGCAGTATCTCCGGGACTGCAAGATCACCCATATCTACGAAGGCACCAACGGCATTCAGGCCGCGGATCTGCTGGGAAGAAAACTGGGGCTCAACAAGGGACAGCCCTTCCGGGATCTGCTGGCTGAAATCCGGAGTACCATTGATGCCGCCCAAAAAGTGAAGGGCCTCGAAAATCTGGCCGAAAAGACCCAAACGGCTGCGGCGGAGCTGGAAAAGACTGCCGGCATTATCGGCGCCATGGCGGCATCCGACAAAGCCATGACCGCTTTTTCACATGCCTACGAGTTCATGGATGTCACCGGCGATATGGTGATGGCCTGGATGCTGCTTTGGCGGGCCGTCGTAGCAGCCCAAAAACTGCAGGCAGGCGCCAAGGGTAAGGACGCGGTTTTTTATGAAGGCCAGATCGCCAGCGCCCGCTTTTTCACCAGCACAGTGCTTCCGATAAGCCTTGGTAAAATGAACGTGATTACCGCCGGCGACAGCACGGTCATTGACATTGCTGAAGATGCCTTTGGCGGAAAATAACAGGGAGACAGACCATATGAAAGACGTAGTTATTGTTTCCGCCTGCCGCACGGCCATTGGCTCATTCGGCGGCAGTCTGAAAGACATGAACGGTGCTGCCCTTGCCAGCATCACCATGAAGGAAGCCATCCGACGGGCCCACATTGACCCGGCCATCATTGATGATGTGCGCTACGGATGCTGTCTGGAACATCACGATACCCTCAACACAACACGGGTGGCTGCATTGATGGCCGGTATTCCGGAAACCGTGACAGCCGCCACTATCAACCGTGTCTGCATTTCCGGAATGGAAGCTGTCGTCTCCGGCATGGCCATGATTCAGGCCGGCATGGCTGATGTCATCCTGGCCGGCGGCGTGGAACACATGTCCGGCGTTCCCTACACGGTGCCAGGCGCCAGGTGGGGATGCAGGCTTCAGGATCAGCAGTTTGTGGACGCCATGATTCACGCCCTGCACTGCGGCTCCATGGTCATGCCGCTGGATGCCACAGCCCCCTTGAATCTGGAAGAAACGCCCATTAAATTTTTCGCCGGAAAACCCTACATCATGGGACATACGGCTGAATTCGTGGCCCATCTTCACAATATCAGCCGCGAGGAAATGGATGAGGTAGCCTTAAGAAGCCACAACAACGCCGAACGGGCCACACGCGACGGCTCTTTTAAGGAAGAAATCGTTCCGGTTGAAGTTCCGCAGCGGAAAAAAGCCCCGATTATTTTTGATAAGGACGAACATTTCCGGCCGGGTCTGACCATGGAACAGCTTCAGAAACTGCCTCCAGGGTTCATTCCCAAAACCGGCAAGGTCACGGCCGGCAATTCCAGCGGTCTCAATGACGGCTCCACCGGTATGGTCATCATGTCCGCTGAAAAAGCCAAAGAACTGGGACTTACCCCCATCGCCCGCATCAAGGCCACCTCAAGAGGCGGCTGCCATCCGGCGGTCATGGGGCTTTCACCGGTTCCAGCCGTTAAAAATCTGCTTGAAAAACACAGACTGAAACTGGAAGATTTCGAGCTGATCGAGGTTAACGAAGCCTTTGCTGCCCAGTATCTCGGCTGCGAAAAAGAGCTTGGGTTAAACCGTGAGATCACCAACGTCAACGGCTCAGGCATCGGGTTGGGCCATCCGGTGGGATCCACCGGCGCCCGGATCATCGTCACCCTGATACACGCCATGAAAAAACGCGGTAACACACTGGGTCTTGCCACCCTCTGCGGTGGTGGCGGCGTATCCATGGCCTGCGCCATCGAAATGCTGTAACCGCATCATCGAAGTTCACCGCCCATACAGACAGCAGGGGCGAACAATTATTCGCCCCTGCACAATAAACCCAAATGACCGAAATGGTGATCAAGGCCGAATTCATGCCGATGACATCCCTGTGAAATTCATCAACCTGAAATAGCGTCAACCACTCTGTCAACCTCAAACCGTATCGCCGGGAGGCCAGCATGTCCGAATGGAAGAACATCCCCTTGACCGAGGAAGAATCGGCCCGTTACAACGTCATTGACAAGGATACTGTCGCATTTTTAAAGAATCGCTACAACAAGGTGAATCGCTGGGTTATCGCCGACATGATCCGGAGAAACCGGTATCACTATCCGGACAAAAAAGCCCTGATTTTCGGGGACAGAAGCCTGACTTACACCGAGCTCGAAGACCAGTCCAATCGCGTGGCCCACGCCCTTATCGGACTGGGGGTTCAAAAATATGAACGGGTAGCGATTCTGGCCCATAACACGATTCATCATGTACTGACCTGGCTGGGATGCTGCAAGGCGGGCGCCGTCTATCTGGCTGTCAATTATCTCCTGCGCGGAAAAGACATTACCTATTGCATCAACCATTCTGAAAGTACGGTGTTTATCGTGGAAGATGCGCTGTATGATCTGGTTAAGGACGTTCTCGATGACATGCCGCATGTCAAGACCCTGATCTGGTCCAGTCAGGGAGAGGGGAAACCACCTGTCAGCAGCCGTTTTAAGGATTTTGATGCGTGGTATCAGTCGTATCCCGCCGCTGAACCAGACACCATTCTGCACATTGAAGACCCCTGCCAGATGACTTATACCAGCGGCACCGAATCTCTCCCCAAGGGCGTTATCATCAGCAACCAGGCACTGATGTCCGAGTACATGGGCGCCATTATCGACGGCGGATATGAACCCGAAGACATCAGCGTGAATGCCCTGCCTATTTTTCACTGCGCCCAGCGGGATGTGTTTTTAAATCCCATGTTCTGGATCGGCGCCACCAACATCCTGATGGCGCCGGAAATTGGTAAAATCCTTAAAACCATTGCGGATTACAAAGCCACTGTATTTTTCGCACCGCCCACGGTCTGGATCGGTCTGATGCGCCATCCGGATTTCGACAAATATGATCTGTCCAGCCTGAAAAAATGCTATTATGGAGCCTCCATCATGCCTGTTGAGGTCCTGAAGGAAATCCTGAACCGTCTGCCCGGAAGCAGGGTTTACAATTACTACGGACAGACCGAGCTGGCGCCTTATCACACGATTTTAAAGGCCAGGGATGCCATGACCAAACTGGGATCCGCCGGCATGGCGGGCTTGAACATGGAAAGCCGGCTGGAAGACGATGCCGGTCAGCCGATCACAGGTATCGGCGTTCCCGGCGAAATCTGCGGCAAAGGCCCCCATGCCATGATGATGTACTTTAAAGAGCCTCAGAAAACCGAGGATGTGATGAAAGGCGGGTGGTTTCATACCGGCGATATCGGTGTTCTGGATGAGGACAGATATATCGCGGTCGTGGATCGCAAAAAAGACATGATCAAAACCGGCGGAGAGAATGTCTCCACCCGGGAGGTTGAAGAGGTCATCTACCAGGACAGCCGCATCGAAGAAGTCGCGGTTGTCGGCATCCATCATCCCTCATGGGTGGAAGCCGTCACAGCCTTTGTTGTACCAAGACGCGGCGAAACAATCACCGAACAGGAAATCATCAATCGCTGCAAAAAAGAGCTGGCGCCCTTTAAAGTCCCCAAAAAAATCGTTCTGATGGAAGCACTTCCCAAAACCCCCACCGGAAAAATTCTGAAGCGGGACATGCGCGCGTCCTATCAGGAGCTTTTTAACCAGAACGGATAACACCTTAACCCTACAACGATAATTATATCGTAATATCTTGTAAACATGACTGATTTATTATTAAAAGAAGATATTTATAATGACTGCGATATCTAAAACGTGAACATGTATCCATGAACTGAAAAAGTTGTACAGGGGACGTTTTTCAAGGCAGACATTTTTCGAGGATCTAGAAAAATGGTAACTTCTCAATAAGTTCGGGCAAAAAATATATATAATTGTTTAAACAT
>LKPX01000029.1 GCA_001443525.1 Desulfobacteraceae bacterium RAAP-1
AGACGGCTTCGTAAAATGTTCGCAGGCAAGGCGTGCAAATCCTGAGGAATGAAGCGTACTTTTCGTACGCTGCAATGACGAAGGATGCAGCACAACGCAGCATGCGGACTTTTTACGAAGTCGTCAAGTATGGTTGATATTTGAAATATAGTTCCTCGATTTTTCGGGTAGCTAACCCACACAAAACAGCGAGGAACCGAATCTGATAACCACGATGAAATGTTCATAAATTCCTGATCCTCCTATAACCCTACAACGGTAATTACAGTATCACGGGTGCCACACGCGCACACTTTTCCAAATATCATGAAAATGCGAAATGGCAGGCACAAACTGAACGAGGTTCCGGAAATCCAGACCCCAATTCAGCCGTGTGGTTTTGAATCATCTTTATCACCCATCATGCTTGACGGCTTCGTAAAAAGTCCGCATGCTGCGTTGCGCCGCATCCTTCGTCATTACAGCGTACCACAACAAGTACGCTTCATTCCTCAGGATTTGCGCGCCTTGCCTGCGAACTTTTTACGAAGCCGTCAAATTTACTGTGCTTTTTTAATCCATCGGACGATCAGGCAAGAATTTGACAGGATTGTTCTACCACTGTTATTTTTTAACAATTATTATTCAATTTCCAAACAGGGGAGACATATGGGAATAACCCCCAAACACCTGAATGTTCGCCCTTAATGAAAAGGTAAAACATCACGATTTTTTTACCAGAAAGGAGAACCATATGAAGAGCAAAGTATATTTTGTACCGGTGAATGATTCAGATGACATTACCAGCGTCAATACCAAATTGAAACTGCTCTTGGCGGAAAGCAGGGTACTGTCTTTTGCCACTGGAAACAGGAAGGTGGCAGTCAAATTGCATTTCGGTGAAGAAGGCACCAGCAGTTTCGTAAGGCCCGATCACCTCCGCCTGATCTGTGATGAAGTCGTAAAACAAGGGGCGAGCCCGTTTCTGTCGGACGCCAATACGCTCTACCGGGGTCAGCGTCTCAATTCAAAGGACCATCTTGCCTTTGCGGCAAAACATGGATTCACGAAGCAAGGCATGGGGGTGGATGTCTTCATCCCGGACGAAGATGCTTTGGAGTGTTTTTTCCATATAGTTTCGCAACAACCTAAAAGATAGGGGGAGTATGATGAAGAACGTGAATGAAATCGTATTATACGAGAATCTCAGGGAAATCACCGATCCTTCACATTCCTGTCTTGTGGTCTGGGATGTTCAGAACGGTTTGGTGGACAGAATCTTCAACAAACAGGAGTTTATAGCCAGGCTGAAACACTTCGTCGATTTGCTGCGCGGCAGAATGCCTGTTGTCTATACATTGATTACTCCGCTACCGAAGGGTTTTGCTTCTTCATGGTACTACTATTCCATGATGAAACGTTTTGGTGTCGATGATATTCATAAGCTGCCTCCCTTCATGGCACCTGGTTCACAGGAGAGCATGATTCCGGCAGAGGTCGAACCACAACCAAATGACATCGTACTGAAGAAATCATCCGCCAGTATTTTCCTCGGAACGAATTTCGAATTCATGCTGCGCAACCGTTCCATCACCACCATTCTGTTCACGGGTATCGCCACCGAGATAGGTATCGAATCAAGCGCGCGAGATGCTTCCAACAGGGGATTTTATCCGGTTGTGGTTTCAGACTGCGTTTCTTCTCCGGATAAAGAGGGACATGAGAGATCTTTGAAATCGATGGGCAAGCTGTTTATCGTGGAGAATTCAGATGCTATTCTGACAAGTTTCTCCAAGCCCCTTTGAGGGGTTCACATTATCATACCTCCGGCTCTGCCGGAGGTATCTGACTCGCCAGTATTTAGAAGTTCAGAATCTTATCCCGCCGAAAGAACGCTTTCACACGAAGTACTGGGTTTTCTGTGTCACCACCGATTTGACGGTGTTCAGTGTATCGGTCAGCGTTGAAATGACGTTTTCACGGATATCTCCGGCGACAACGATATACATGACATCCTCGCCGACCTTCAGGTCCACATCGCCGTTGATATGAACCATGACGTCGATGATGCCTTCCCGTTTCTTGTTCAAGGCGATCACTTCACGCAGTTTTTCATGATCCACGGTCACCCGCAGACCCGAAACAAGCCTGCCGTCCCGTGAGGTTGACCGTACGACGCCGTTATGACATAAAATCATGCCGACTTTGGGATAATCAGGATGGTGTTTGATCTGATCGATCATCTGGGAAAGATTCATGCTGAGATTCCATTTTCAGGGGTTGACACCCGGCTGAGATCTTCCGGTGTGTTGATGTTGATAAAGGACAAGCCTTCCGGGTCTGCCTGACGCAGCTGCGTCCCAGAGATTTTCCGGATACGGGAATTGCGGAACATCCGCTGAATTTTGAATTTTCCCTCACGCAGATGGGCCTCGATGCTGGGCCGTTGTGATACGGCGTACACCGCACACAAAGGCTCCAGTCCTTTTAAGGTTTCGGGCATGACGGCATCGGCTCCGGGACCGGCTTGAGACACGATCATACGGACGATATCTTTCTGGATAAACGGCGTGTCACAGGCAGACACAAAAATAAAGGGGCGTGACGCATAGAACATCCCGGCGTGAATGCCCGTCAAAGAGCTCCGAACCGGAAATATATCCGTAACCACGGTCAGATTCCATTTGAGATATTCCAGCGGCGCATTGGTTACCAGAATGATCTCCGTAAATAGTTCCGAATAAACGCCATAGATGTGATCCAGAATGCGCTTTCCGCCGATCTGGATCATGGCTTTATTCCGGCCGTTAAACCGTGTGTTCATGCCGCCGGCCAGAATAACGCCCGAACATATGTCACTGATGGTTTTTGCAGGTATTGGATTCATCACAGTTAACAAAAATAGCGATAGCACAGGTGATTTATTGACACATCCCATTGGTTGACACTTCTGTTACAACATTCTATAAAAAAGGGCAACATGGATGCCTTGTAAAAAGTCCGATTTCAGACGACTTCGTAAAATGTTCGCAGGCAAGGCGCGCAAACCCGCAAGGAATGAAGCGTACTTGTCGTACGCTGCAATAACGAAGGATGCGGCGCTGGCGCAGCATGCGGACTTTTTACGAAGTCGTCATATTTAAAGGAGCTATCATCGTGCACAATTCCGATCCATTTTTATTGACCAGGGAAGGCCCTGTGGCCTGGCTGGTTTTGAACCGTCCGGAAAAACGCAACAGCATGGGGCTTGTTTTTTTTTCGGAGATTGAAAGGCTTTTCAGAGAACTGGATGAAAATCCGGAGATCCGCGTTGTCGTCATTCGGGCGGAAGGCAAAAGTTTCACAGCAGGGTTGGACCTGATGGAAGCCGGCGCGATGCTGTCAGATGCCTCGACTTCGGGCCGCGAAAAGCTCAGGCATACTATCGGAAAGCTACAGGACAGCTTCAGCGCCATCGAAAAATGCCGCAAACCGGTTATTGCCGCGGTTCACGGCCATTGTATCGGCGGCGGCGTCGATCTGATCAGCGCCTGCGATATCCGGATTGCATCAAAGGATGCCGTATTCAGCATTCGTGAGACCCGGATTGCCATTATCGCCGATCTGGGAACCCTTCAGCGCCTGCCGCACATTATCGGACAAGGCTGGTGCCGGGAACTGGCTTTGACGGGCCGTGATTTTACCGCTGAAGAAGCCCTGAAGATGGGATTGATCACCCGGATGTGCGACAGCCCCGAGGCGCTGACAGCGGAAGCCGGCGTACTTGCGGAGCAGATTGCCGCCCTGCCCCCGCTGACCGTACAGGGCGTCAAGGATGTTATGGTGTATAATCGTGATCACGGTGTGTACCCTGGGCTGCAATATGTGGCGCAAAAAAACGCTGCTGCGCTTCCTTCTGAAGATTTAATGGAAGCTGTCGGTGCATTCATGGAAAAACGTACTCCCGTATTCAAGGGAAACTGATTCCAGTTCGCATTCAAACTGATACCTTTGTCAGCTTCGCTGTGCCGCGATTCGACATACTGAATGTACAGTCTCATCGCTGCTCGCTTGCTTTCGCGGTCTCAGTCCGAATGCTTGCTGGAATATCATTTTGAAAGCAAAATGGAATGGAAATAAGCTCTGGAGGCCATATGCTGGAAAATGGCGCATTAACCGGAATCACAGTGCTGGACTTGTCCAGACTGCTTCCCGGACCGTTCGCATCCATGATACTGGCGGATCACGGCGCGCGAGTCATTTCAATAGAAGACAAACGCTTTGTGAAAGACAATTTCTTTATCACCACCGTCAACCGCAACAAGGAACACATCTCTCTGGATTTAAAAACGCCGGAAGGCAAGGATATTTTTTTCAAGCTTCTGAATACCGCGGATGTGGTGATCGAAGGGTTCCGGCCCGGTGTCGTTCAGCGGCTGGGTGTTGATTATGACACTGTAAAGCAGGTGAATCCCGGCATTGTCTATTGTTCCATTACGGGTTACGGGCAGACAGGCCCTTATGTGGACAGGGTAGGACATGACGTCAATTACCTGAGCATATCCGGCATTCTGGAACTGATTGGAAATCCGGACGAACCACCGGCCATTCCCGGTGTTCAGATTGCGGATATTGCCGGCGGCGGTATGAATGCGGTCATTGGTATCCTTCTGGCCCTGATGGCCCGAAAGCAGACAGGCAAGGGACAGTATATCGATATTTCCATGACCGACGGAATGCTGGGGTTTCTGTCCATACCACTGTTCTTTCACCAGCAGACCCAACTGCTTCCCAGGCGCTCCGACAATATGTTGTCTCACCGCTACGCCTGTTACAATACATACGAAACCGCGGACGGCCGGTATCTTTCCATTGGCGCGGTAGAGCACCGTTTCTGGAAAAAGCTATGCGAATATCTGGATATTCCGGAATATATCGACCTTCAGTATGATGACGCCAGCCGGACGGAAATCATCGATACACTGCGATCCATTTTCCGGCACAGATCCCTCGATCAGTGGGAAAAAGATCTGGGAAATCTGGATGTCTGCTGGGGCCGGGTACAAACACTCGATGAAGTGCTGACATCTCCCCTGTTTAAAGCGCGGGACATGGTGGTAAATCTCAAGGGAGAAGATGGAGCCGAGACACAGGTGCTGGGAATTCCGGTAAAACTCAGTCAAACGCCGGGACGTGTCCGAACCCAGGCCGTGGGATTTGGCGAAAGCACCGTATCCATCCTGAAGGAACTTGGCTATACGGACAAGGATATTACTGCCTTTCAGGATAAAGGAGTGGTGGTATAGCTGTCGGGGCACTGATGTCTGACGGTGACACCATCTTCTGTTACGGAACCTATATGCAATATCGGATAATTCGGTCAGACCTTTCATGCGCGCTGTCTTTGGCGCTGGTTATCGTTTTCTGGCATTTCGCCGGCCGTCCGGTTTTTATCAATGCGCCGGCTGTGCCGCCGGATCACAAACTTCAAAGCGTATCCTACGCGCCGTTTGGAAAAAATCAGAGTCCTTTGAATCCTAAAGGGCTGGTAATCTCTGACCAGCGGATAGATGCAGATCTGTCCATATTGTCTCAGCGTTTCCACTGTATTCGCACCTACTCCGCCATCGGTCTGCAAGACGTGCCTGAATATGCCGAGAAATACGGATTGAAGATGTTGCTGGGCGCGTGGGTAAGTGCGGATCCCGTCAAGACCGAAGAAGAGCTGCATGCGGCCGTCGCGCTTGCCAGGCGGTATCCCGCCGTCGTTCAGGCGGTGATAGTGGGAAATGAGGCGCTGCTTCGCGGCGAAGTCACGGAATCAGAGCTTGTCGGGTATATTCGTCAGGTGAAGTCGGAACTGCCAGGCGTTCCCGTCACATATGCCGATGTTTGGGAATTCTGGCTCAAACATCCCCGGATAGCGCCGGCTACTGATTTTGTAACCATCCACATTCTGCCTTATTGGGAAGACAATCCGGTTTCAATTGGCAATGCGGTGGCGCATGTCCAGAAAATCCGGGATGAAATCTCCCGAAAAATTCCCGGTAAGGAAATTCTCATCGGAGAAACCGGCTGGCCTTCCGAAGGCCGTATGCGAAAAGGAGCCCTGCCCAGCCTTGAAAATCAGGCGCGTTTTATACGCGGGTTCGTTCAATCAGCCGAACATGAGCACTGGCGGTACAACCTGATCGAGGCATTCGATCAGCCCTGGAAACGCGACAAGGAAGGTGCTGTCGGCGGATATTGGGGATTGTATGATCAAAACCGGATCGATAAACATGTCCTTTCCGGACCGGTATCCAATTTCCCGAACTGGCGGATACTGGCGGCCTTGTCTGCCATAACGGTTTTTTTTAACTTATGGACGGGTTATCGTTTCAGCGCCATGAACTGGGTACGGTGGGTATCCTTCACTGCTGCTGGCGCGGCCGGCGCCATCCTGATCGTGTTGCAGGGAAATCAGTTTTTCATCATATCCCGTGATATTCTGGAATATATCTGGGCGGCGATTGTCCTGAGTCAGGCCGTTATCATTTATCAGATGGCGCTTTATGCCATTGCGTCAGGAGATGTCCCGGTGTGTGGAAATGTCTGCAAAACGCTGGATTTTCTACGCGGCCGACGCCGCTCAGGCCCAGAAATTCTGCCTGGTCTTCTGCGGCTGAGTGTGTTCGTCTGTGCGTTGATTGCCCTGCTGTCGCTGCTTTTCGACTCACGGTACCGCAGTTTCAATATGTACGGGTTCCTGATACCGGCTGTGTCTTTCATGGGATTTTCCTATGCCGGCGCCGGATTGAAAGATATGCACGATGCCGTGGAACGGCTTATCGCCCTGATACTGGCGGCAGCAGCGTTGGGCGTATGGATCAATGAAACACCTTTCAACGGACAGGCGGACGTCTGGGTGCTGGACTGTCTGCTGCTGGCCTGGCCTCTCTGGAGAAACAACAGGGGCGTTTCACTGCGTTCTATGCGGCGGGTGGGTATTCTGCTGGTGGTGGTATATGCGGCTTTTGCCGCCATGCGCTACGGGCTTCTGGATTCAAAAGCGATGGGCGCACTATGCGCCGTCAGCCCCAATGCAATACTTTGCCGATTCCGTTCCCTGCTGGGAGTCATGATGTATTATCAGATGGTTGGCGTGTCGGCGCTCATCCTTGTAATTCTCGCGCTCTGGCGTAACAGCGCCCGCCTGAGCCTTGCAGCGCTTGCAGTATGTATGTGCAGCTTCGTTTTTTATAATGCCGGGACGGGCGCTGTGGCATTTGTCGCGGCCGGTCTCGTTCTGGCGCATCGGAAGCTTGGAGCAGCGCCGTAAGGCGATTTTCAACAAATAGCATACCATTTTTGAAGCGGCCATAGGGTCAATCTGAAAGTCCTGTTCCTGAAGAACGTGTGATAAAAAGTCATCAGGCCATATTTTGCAGAGTGTTCTTTTGTTTCCAGCAGCACACTCGTATCCGTCGTCTGAGCCGGTGATCTATCTCCGATATCGGTCGATAATATGACGATATCCCGAAATAGTTCATCCAGCCGCGAAGATATTCCGTACGTTACGCTCAGGGTTGGACGCTCCAGCGGATGGCTGACCGCCGTCGATGAGCTTTTCGTTGTGTGAAGGCTATTGTTGGAGGATATCTCAAGACTCATCTCTTGATATTGGTACCAATATTGATACTATTGTGACATGGCAAAAATCGGTGACTTGCTAATACTGATTCAACAAAATCCCAAGGACGTACGTTTTCAGGAATTATGCAGGATATGCGACCATTTTTTCGGAGAACCACGTCAGAAAAAAAGCAGCCATCGCGTTTATAAAACCTCTTGGCCTGGTGATCCAAGGGTAAATATCCAAAATTATAAAGGGAAAGCCAAGGCATACCAAGTAAATCAGGTGCTTTTGGCTATCGAAAAGCTGGAGGCCAGCCATGTCACAAAAAAATGATAAATATACATACCGGATTACCTGGTCTGAAGATGATAATGAATATGTAGGCTTGTGTGCTGAATTTCCAAGTTTGAGTTGGCTGGCTGATACGCCGGAAAAGGCTTTAAAAGGAGTCCGAAAACTCGTGGCCGATATTTTGTTGGACATGGGCATAAATGATGAACCAATCCCTGAACCTATCGCGTGTAAACGTTATAGCGGAAAGTTTATGGTCAGAGTTCCCCCTGACGTTCATCGAAGATTGGCTTTACAAGCCGCTGAATCCGGTGTCAGCCTCAACCGTATTGCCAGCTCCAAGTTGAGTCAGTAGGCTAAAGGCGGTAGTCAACATCCGTCATAGCGCTTCGGCGAATTCTTCAGGCAATTCGTTGTCAATAACGTATATACTGACTTCCCGGGCGCCCTGCTGGCGGAAGTTCTTGTTGTCAATAAAAGGATCCAGGGCTTTTTCCTTGATGTTGAAAATGTAGCGTTCGTGCAGGGTCTGAAACAGGGATGTCTCGGTAATGCCTTTGCTTTCCACCCGAATTTCCTGTGTCAGCGTGCGGGATGTGTATTCCCGCTGCACGTCTCTTCGGAAAGCCAGGTGTTTGGCCAGAACGGTTTTAGCACCCAGAAGGTGATTTTCGATGCTTCTGAAAAAATCTTCACTGATCTCCAGACGGTCTCCGGTATAGACGCATATTTCTTCGGTGCCGGATTCAAAATTGACCGCGAAAATATAGTTCTGAATGTCTTTGGAAATCTGTTCTTCGTTGAAATAGAAGAGGGATTCCTTGACCTCCTGCAACACGGTATAGTTGTACATGTGCAGCAGCGCATCCAGAAATCCGGAAGGAATGGAACGGCTCAGATCTTTCCGGATATTGGTGAAGTAGTTATACAGGGCGTTCATGTTGATGAGGCTGTCCTCTTTGGAACAGCTTGAATAAAATTCGTTAAAAATCTTGATGGCGTCTCGTCCCGAAAACCCGTTCACGCCTTCAAATTCGGATTCCGCGATAATCTTGCGCCTGCGCTGCGCCGTAAACCGCTTACGATCTTCCTCATCCAGCCAGGCGGGAATATGCCCCGTATAAATCTCCATTTTCAGAAGATGCAGGTTGTCATCACAATACTGACGGTATTTTTCCGGGCTTGTAATCCATTCCAGAAGCGCATCGGAACGGGTTTTCAGACGGGAGGAAATGATCACGCGGGCGAAATTGTGCAGCACCCTGGGCAGAAAACAGTCATCGATATGCTTGCCAAAAACATTGCGGTAAATGTTGACCTCTGTCTGCAGATCCAGCACATACGGAATGTTGATATAGGCGATGCGGTCTGAAAAGGACTGCACATCCTGAATGTTCTTCTTGTCTTCCGGATTCATGAGGGCGATGAACAGGGAATTCACATTTTCTTCGATATCCTCAACCTTGTGAACCGCTTCACTGATGATATTGTGAAGCTCAATCAGGCGCTCGATATTATTGGATTTAATATCCATAAGCGCATACACCCCATTGTTGGTCTTGGCATATTGCGAAAAAAGGTACTTGACCTGATTGCTGTCCTTGAGAAGACTGTTGATGCGATTCTGAAGCAGCGGATTGGTCATGACGTTCTGACGCATAGGCTTATCGCCAGGGTTGAAAACAGTGATGCCTTCCCCCAGTCGCCGGTTGAACTGATAGGGCCTTGCATAGATCATTTCGAAAACCTTGCTGGGACTTTTGAGCTTTTTCAGCAATGCCTCGTATAAAGAGCTGCAGATGGTGCAGGGATGGTCGTGGAACACCCATTCATATTCCTTTTCCATAAACAGCTTCCATTTGAATTCGTCATTCTGGAACAGATCGTCCAGAAATGCCCGGCGATAGTTTTTAGGAATCATAAGAATAGGATGATCATGGCTGGGACAGGGAACCTCCACGATATCCTCACTGCCCGCGGAAGTATGAAATTCATCGAGAATTTCCTGCTTTCCAATATCAAAAGACGCATCGGAATCTTCATTGGCATCCTGACGTTGCGGAAGCCGGCTCAGCAACTGGAGCATTCTGTCCATGACCGTATGGGCGCCAGATTCAACACCGCCGCCCAGCAGCTTGGTATTCAGCCGCCAGACCGTTTCATAACGGGATCCGGCTTCAGTACTGCCATATTCCTCGAATTTTCTCAGCAGGTTGTTCAGAAAGGTGCTTTTCCCGCATCCCGGAGGACCGTCAAAAATATAAATTTTATTCTGCTGCGCTCCCCGCTTGAGTGCATCTACCTGATGGATCAGGCGATTGGCAAACAGCCGGTCTGCAAAGAACGGGTGATCCGCGCCATCCACAAACAGCCGGTTGCAGTCATAACTGATGAAATTGATGGATTCCGGGTCGTCCGGATACTCATCCACCCCTTCGCCGACATAGGCGTGCATCATATCGTGAAATATCTGAAAAATATTCCGCAGTGTCTGTGATGGATTCACGGACATGAGTTTGATAAAATCCTGAAAAGGAATCGGTGTCCGATAATCCCGCTCGCTGATCATCTGATCCAGGTGCTGAAACGCATATGTAATATTTTCCATAACTCAGACCACCTCAGCCTTCTGTGATTTTTTTGGAAAGCTTCCGGTTTTCCATGGTATAGACCACCCGCTGCCATTGGACTTGCGGCGGACGGTCTTTAGCTCTCAATGCGGCGACGCCGGTATCGCTTTGGGGTACGGACGGCGTTACCGAAACAACATCGCTGGTTTCAAGCTGCACCGGCCCTCCCCAGAGATATTCGATACCCATCATGGTGTTGGCGATAAATTCAGCCACCAGAGGCTTTTCCTCAAACCGGTGCACCATATAAAGCGTATTGTTTCCACGTCTGTCCGGAAGCACCTCGATAAACGGCGGATGATACAGGGTATCCAGCAGCATCTGCCGATAATCCCTGACATTGCGGCTTTTGACATAGTATTCCCACACCATCCGCTCTTCGTTCAGGCGCCGGCCGGCCACAAACAGGTTGTTACGGGTCACGAAATCCTGGTCCACAAAGGAATTGATGAATGTGAAATCGCTGAAATTCTCCCGCACATGAAAAATGGCCTCACGGCCCTTGTGGGTGTCGGCGTCATAGTTTTTTCGCTGGATTTCGTCCTGCATCCGTTCGAATTCGTAGGAAAATTTGCCTTTTTCGGCCATATTTTCCACATAGTGGAACAAACGCATCCCCAGCGCATACGGATTTAATCCCACACGGGGCATGGACGTAACGCCGGCATTCACTCTGGCGAATTCGACCTCATGACTCCGGATGCGGTCATCTTTCAGAAACAGCGTTTCATGCCAGTAACTGGCCCAGCCCTCATTCATGATCTTGGTCCGGATCTGAGGCTGAAAAAACAGGGAGGTATTCTGGACCACCTGCATCACCAGCTTCATCCAGCGGTTTTCCTCCTTGTTGACAAATTCCGAATGATCCATCAGATACTGGAGGACGTCCACCCGGTGTTCCGGAACGCGGGTCTGGCTCTTTAAAAACATAGCCTCAAACTCCGGATATTTCACGGCTGCATCCGAAAAAAACGTCTGCTCACCGATATCGCCGTGATCACGGATACTGGCATTGTAAGCCTGAATTTCCTTAACGAATTCTCCGATAGAAATCTTTCGGACATCCTGAAGAAACACATCAAAATAATAATTCAGACGTGCGGACTGAGACGTCGAAGGCACGGAATGCACTCTGGAGAGGATATCGAAATACCCGACCAGATTGTCCACCCCTCTGGAAAACTCGATGATATAATCGACCCATCGGCCTTTTTCCGCGCGGAGTTTGGCAATAGCGCGCTTGTCTGATAGCGCCTGGCCGGTAAAATCGTCATCCCAGGTATGGCGGAAAAAGAGGTTATTCTGAAAAAAATCGATATGGGCCAGCACATGATAAAAAATCATGACATTCAGCCAGTCCGGATTGTTGTCATTATAAAATGATATGGCCGGACGGGTATTGATAACGGTTTCGTAGGGGTTTCCGGGATAAAGTTCGTATTTCCCTTTTTCCTTCAGGACCTCGACATCGTGCACCCAGTAATCATACAAGGTGGGAATCATAACCTTGGGCGACAGTTCCAGAAGGTCGCGGTTGGTGACGATGTATTCCAGCGTTTCGTCCTGAAACCGGAGACCGGCATCGCGGGCCCTTTCCTTGCATCCTTCCATAATGCTTTTGGTGTGTTGATCGATGAGTTCCATAAAGCTCCTCGAGAATCGGGGATAACAGCATCCGCCGGACAGCGCTTGCCGCCCCCGGCCATACCTTGATTTCAGCGGTCAGAGAACCGATACGTGCTTATGAAATGAGCCGTTTGATTCCATCGATCAGACGGGATTCATCGGCATCCTGACTAATGGTATCCATACGGATTAAACGGGATTTGGATGTCAGCAGATCGGATTTTCTCAGATATCGCTCGACTTCCGTGGCGCCGGAGGCCGCCGATCCATGTGTTGCAATGGTGATGCCGACACGGCTGGCGTAGGACAGCATCTGCTGAATGGCCGGAATGGCTTCCTTGCCTTCGGTATCCCAGTCGTCTCCGTCCGTACCATGAAATACATAGATATTATAATCCTGAGCCAGGTTTTCCTTCTGAACGATTTCGTTTACCAGCTTAAAAGCGGATGCCACCATGGTGCCGCCCGCAACCTTTGAATTGTAGTAGGTGTAAAAATCAGGAACTTCCTTGGCTTCCGTGTCATGGAGGATGAAGCGGGATTCCACCTGCTTTTCATACTGATAAAGCAGCCAACTGTAGATCAGAACATGCTGCGAGACGATGAGTTCTGTGGGTTTTCCGGACATGGAACCCGAATAGTCTCTCAGAAAAAACACCATGGCCTGGGATTCATAATCCTTTTCGCGGGAAAGTATCCGGTATATCTTATCCGCCGGTGATATCAGAAAGCGGGACAGATCGATATTATCGACATCCGGTACATTTCCCAGATGAATGTTGGTTTCCAGAATTTTTTTCAGGGTGGCCTTCTTGTCCAGAAACTGGCCGAATCCCCGATGCTGATCCGTCATCTCATAGGTGTATTTGGTAAAGGAGCGTTTTTTACCTTTTTCCTGCAAATTAGGGAGCTCAAATTTTTCGGTGAGAATCTTGCCAAGGTCATAGGCGCTCGATTCCATTTCATGAGGGCCGTTTTCTCCCTGACCAGGACCGGCCCCCGCACCTTCCTGCGGCCGCACCGGTTCTTCACCGATCACCTCCCCTTCTTCTCCGTCTCCGGAACCGCCGGACGGCGAATCTTCCGAAGATTCCTTGAACGAATTGTCGTGAATAAATTTTTCTTCAACGGTCGTAGGAACAACGACAATCTTGTCCTTGCCGCCTTTTCCGGGACGAATCAGCCGGCCCACACGGATTTTTCGGGGAAATCCATCTTTTTCCCGAAGCTTGTCCCGCTCCAGCAGCTCATCCAGCGACCGGAGATGACTGATCATGCTGGCGGTAATCGGCCCCATGCCCTGAAGATCGAAAAGGTCATGATGGCTGTAAAATGACCGCGGCAACCGGCGAAAAGGACTTCCATCGTGCGGTACCGCATCCACATCGTGGGAATCGTCACCGGTGTCGATTTCCTGAAGCATTTTCATACGCCGCTCCGGCGTCATGAGTCCTTCGCGCTCCAGCGTTTTGTAAAATACATCGAGTTTGGATTTCATAGGGAGACGCCTTTTTTTGCAAGTTCGTTGTTCTTGACGGCTTCATCATCCGTCCGTCCCCTTATTTCTCGTCTTCCTGAGTGCAGAAATATTCAATGGTTTTCTGAGCGCATGTTTTACAATACCCCAGTTTATTCAGCATCGTCTGAATCATCCGGTCATGCAGCTTCTGATTTTCTTCGTTGGTGCGGTTGGCCAGTGCGCCGATCAAGCTTCCGGCGCCCGCGATATCCGACTTCAGCCGTACATCCGTCACGGCCTTGACCAGTTCCAGGTTATCCATGAAATCATAATTGGGTTCGACGGAAATTTTCTGCCCGTATATCTTCCGGATAGAAGTTCTGAACGTTTCCCGCTGTTCACGGGTTTTAAGCCCGATCCGTTCCTCCACGCTGTTGATATAACGTTCGTCGATCTTGAGCGCCCGGAGTTCTCCGGTCTGGGGGTCTTTATATTTCCACATTTTATCCGGCCCCAGATTTTCAGCATCAATGCCGATGATCATGTTCACATAGTTCATGACATCCTTACGGATCGCCAGCGGCTCATCCATATAGGCATTGAACATTTCCGTCATGATGCGTTCCCGGTAAAGCCCCTTGGCGGTTTTGATGTCTTCGAGATACTTGACCCGGTCGTTGGCGTCGTTCACATAGTCCAGGACCACCCGTTCAAGGGCGCGGAATACATCATAGGCGAACATGCACTCGCCTTCATTGGTTTCCGAACTTTCCACCAGCAGTTGGATCGCTCTGCCCAGGTTCCGCTGTCCCAGTCCTTTTTGCCCGAACCGCTTGGTGATATCCGGATCTTGATTCAGGGTGTCGATGACTTCCGCCAGGGTCTTGATGCTTTTTTCGCCGGCCACCTCTCCGGCCGCCAGCTTCATGGTTTCTACGGGCGTCAGCTTTTCAGAACGCGGAAGCCGGGAGAGCACCGCGGATATCGACGCCGCATAATTGAGGTTGGGGTCCTGATGCAGGTACTCCCGCATCAGCGTTGTCCGGGTTTCACTGCCGATAGCGTATGCGGTCAGATCCTTCTGGAGCCGGTAATTGGTGTTGTGCGTTACATAACAAAGCCGGCAGCGATCCACGATCGGAGCCTCTTCTTTTTCCGACAGAAACCGGTTGAATTCGGAATTGTTGCTGGTGGCGATAATCAGGGTGTCCAGCGGCCATTTGAATCCATCAATTTCAATGGTGCGGTTCTGAATGACGCCCAGATACACCTGCACCAGATCTTTTTTGTTCTTGAAGATTTCATCGCTGAAGTGAATGCCGCCGCCGCCCACGCGCGCCAGCGCACCCCGGCGTAAATCAAACCGGTAAGGATTATGCGTATCCGAAATGTGCATGAGCCGCTGAATGGATTCTTCTCCCAGCAGATCCACGGAGGACGACGTGATTTTATCCTTGGCCGGATATTTTCCGGTAACCGTCCCCAGGCTTTCGATCAGCGGCACCGGTATGGTTTCCACATAGTCCAGCATATCGGTGATATTGCCGTTCGTGTAATTGCGGATATCGTTCCAGATATATCCGGAACAAGCGCCTAACGGGCGATAATTTTCATAAATATTGTCTATCTCGCCATCTGAAAAACCGATTTCCCGCGTCAGAAACGCCCTGTTTTCATCCGGATCTTCAAAAAGGCTCATGGCCAGAATCATGGGGTCTTCATAGGTCTGGGATTCTATGGTGGCTATTTTTCCGTAACTGCCGATACGATCCATATGAACGAACCGGAATGTATATTTGCGGTTTTCTTCCTGGAGCAGAAACTGCCGGTATTTGGCGCAAAGAAAATCCACAAAAAACGTCTTGCCGTTTCCCGGCTCGCCGATCAGCACATAGGCCATTTCCTTGGATGAACCGCCTTCGGCGGCATCCTTCACATAGGAAACAAAACTGTTCAGCTCATCGTACATACCGATAATATGTTTTTTTCCGGAACGAAAAATACCGAAATCATAGGTTGTTTTTCCGTTTACCACCACTTTGCTGATATCGTTGTCCAGAATCATCCTGGCGACACCCTGAAAGGCGTTTTCAAAACACCGTTTTCCGGATTTAACCGCCGACAGATGATACGTCAGTGCATTGATATGACCGTTTTCCATGTGACCTCCCTCCAAGTGAAAGATTTCCCCGTGGCCTTCGATCTACCTGAAAATTTTAAAATGGTTTATTTGACGCCCGCTTTCTTTTCACGGATAACCATCGAATAAATATTGTCCTTCTGATAATAGAGCTGTTCCACTTCATAATCGTGTTGAGGCGCCAGATCGATGACGATACGACTTTTGGATTCCGGCGGCGGATGAATGCCCGTTCGGATCTGTTGAATGAATTTACCATTCACGGCAATGTCACGCTGAATATGCCGATCCATCCGGACATTCGGAAAATCGCAGATGATTTTGGGCGTTTCACCCTCAATAACCTGAGTCTCCGGCGGGAAAAAACCCGTCAGAACGATCTGAATGCTTTCCGAACCCGCTGAAGAGTTATCTGTCCGGATATCCAGGATTCTTCTGCCGAAATCCGGTGGAGACACCGGCGCGTGATGTACGGGATGTCCCGCTGCTGGGGCGGTTTCACCCTCCGGGGGCGTTGATGAGGGAGCATGTGGTTTTACGGGCGCATGCACCGGTTTTTTCACTTTCGGTGGCTGGGTCGGTGCAGGATGTTTCTTTTCAGCAGGCTGCACCGGCGGAAGAGATGCTTTCGGAGCCACTGGAGGTGATACGGCTTTTTTCTCGGCAGGCGCTAACGGCTGGGCGGATGGAACAGCCGCGGATTTATTTTCTGGAGTTATGGCCGGCGCTGCATTTTCCGCAGCAGCCGGCGCAGGTGCAGCGTTATTGCCTGCCGTAGAACCCGTGTGATCAGCCGCAGACTGCGATGCGGACGGAAGCGCGGCTCCAGGGGAAGGCGCCGATGTCGATGCTCCCACTGGGGATGGCGGTGCTGCAGATATTGCCGGTGCAGGTGAAGATATCGGTGGTGGCGGCGGCTCCTTGATTTTATAATGGAGTATGACGGGCTGTCCGGAAGTCACCTGAGATGACTCTGAATCCGATCCGTAAAGAACACCGCAAAGCAGGGACGATCCGAGTAAACAAAAAACCGCTCCCAATACGACACGTCCCCAACCAGTTACCATCCAATGTCTGTTTCTGAAAAACACCATATGCCCAGACTCCTGATTTCTGAAGTATCATCCCATATCTCTTATTGTCATCATATACACTCAAGATTTAATAATCCAGTTTTTTTAGTCGTATTCGGGGATGGATGCCTGTTCGATGGAAAGCACAAGGTCTGCCTCTTATTCGTACCCGTCTCCATAGACGATTTTACCGCGGAACACCCGGTAACTGTACAGCACATATCCCAACACTACCGGCAGTATCAGGGCCACCCCCCAAAGCATAAAAATGAGGGTTTCTCTCTGGGACGCCGCTTCAACGACAGAGATATCAGGCAGGATGGCGCATGGATAGATAGCGGACTGAAGCGCCAGATAGGCTGACAAAAATATCATCAGGCTCCAGATAAACGGCTGTATTTCACTGCGTTTTTTTAAATGGCGGAACAAAAGAACGAAAGAGGCCACACTCAGCGCCGGAAATACCCAGACCCCATATATCCGTGGCCTGCTGAGCCAGTTGGCCACAAATTCCGGATTGTGGTACGGCGTCCAGATGCCGACGATGCAAAGAAAAAACGCTACCGCACCGCCGGCCACAAAAGCCTGACGATAGGCGCGCTCCTGTACGGGGCCCGTCGTTTTGATGATCAGATAAGTAGCGCCCAGAAGCATATATCCCGCCGTCAGGGCAACGCCGGTCATAACGGAAAACGGTGTCAGCCAATCTAACGGGCCGCCGGCGAACATTCCGGCTTTGACCCGGATGCCCTCGATATATCCGCCCAGTGTAACGCCCTGAGCAAACGCAGCTGCAAGGCTGCCTCCGAAAAAAGCCCGGTTCCAGACGTGTTTCTTGTGGGAATTGGCTCTGAACTCAAACGCCACGCCCCGGAATATCAGCCCGAACAAAAACGTGAACAGCGGAATGTACAATGCGCTGAACAGCACCGTGTAAATCATGGGAAACGACGCGAAAAGCGCACCGCCGCCAAAAACAATCCAGGTCTGATTGGCATCCCATACCGGTGCAATCGCGCCCACCATGACATCCTGCTCCGCCCGGTCAGCGGCGCCGGGAAACAGAAGACCAACCCCCAGGCTGAATCCATCCAGCATGACATACAGAATCACCACCAGACCTACCAGAAACACCCATATATGAATCAGGTTCATGGCGCTACCTCCAGACCGGCTGCATTCGTTGTTTCCGTTTCTCCGGATACCGGAGGCGGAATATCCGGGTGCGTTGCAGGTCCATCGGCATCCGGCCCGTTCCGAAGTACTTTGAGGGTAAAATAGAAATAGCTGCCGCCCAGCGCCGCAAACAATATCAGGAACATTCCCAGTGACCAGAGAACATTACCTGCCACAATAGGAGAAACGCTGTCCCTTGTCCTCATCAGACCGTAAACCGCCCAAGGCTGCCGTCCGACCTCGACAGTGATCCATCCGACAACTGTTGCCACAAACCCAAGCGGCTGAACCACCACCAGAGTTTTCAGGAACAGCGGCGTATCAAACAGGTGTTTTCTGATCGCCAGCAAACCGGCCCACAGCATCACCCCCGCCAGTAAAAATCCGATACCCGCCATGACCCGGAAAGTCCAGAACGTTACCGCGGCGTTGGGCCGATCTTCCGGAGGAAACGTCTTCAGCCCCCGGACTTCTCCGCTGAGAGAATGTGTAATCAGCAGGCTCAGCATATCGGGAACCGTGATTTCACAATAATTTTTTTCAGCCGCCATATTCGGAAAGGCAAACGCCACAAATGGAGCGCCGCCTTGTGTATTGGTATCCCAGTGCGCTTCCATGGCCGCCAGTTTGGCCGGTTGATATCGTGCGACATTCTGCCCTTTGAAGTCTCCAACCACAACCTGAAGGGGCGCAACCAGCGCCGCCATGATAAGCGCAATGGAAAGAGAGCTGCGAAAAAACGCTTCATGCCGGTGTTTCAGCAGAAACCAGGCGCTGATACCGGCGATTGCGAATGCGGCGGTTTCATAGGACGCCAGCAGCATGTGCGTCAGATGTGTGGGAAACGCCGGGTTGAAGATAACATCCCAGAACCGGGTGACATAAAACCGTCCGTGAACCAGCGCGTATCCCGAAGGCGTCTGCATCCAGGCATTGGCGGCCATAATCCAGAAGGCCGACAGGGAAGCGCCCGCCGCCACCAGACATGTCGATAAAAAATGAACCGCCGGAGACACCCGCTTCCACCCAAACAGCATGATGCTCAGAAATCCGGCTTCCAGAAAAAAAGCGGTCATGCCTTCATACGCCATCAGAGGGGCGAACACATTGGCCACGGCTTGCGAAAACCGGGCGAAATTGGTTCCGAACTCAAATTCCAGTGTGATGCCGCTGACAACCCCCACAGCAAAATGAATGGCGAAGATTTTAACCCAGAAGCGGTACATCCGGTAGTACATTTCGTTTTTGGTGCAAAACCAGAGCCCTTCGAGGATGACCAGATACAGCGAAAGCCCGATGGTCAGCGTGGGAAACAGAATGTGAAACGCCGTGGTCAGACCGAACTGAATCCGGGACAGTAGCAGAACATCCATATGCGCCCTTTCAAAGAGAGATGTGGAAAAACTTCACCAAGAGGAAGAATATCTTGCATTCTAATTAGCGACTTTGACAGGGTATTTCAAGTGAAATATCCGCGGGATGGTTTTCATCGGCGCAGTATATCCAGCGGTCTTGACAGCGGAATGTATTCCTTATAGAGATATACCATTGACGGCTTCGTGGAAAATCCGCCGACAAAGCCGTCATCATCATCACCCATAAGCCGCCATGAATCCAAACCGTTTTAAAAGCGCATCTTCTTATATTTCAATCGGAGACCGGAAGCGACGCAAACGCGAGGTCATCATCATTGCTGTCATTATCGTTCTGGTGGCGATAATGACCTATGCACAGAACAAACTCATTCATTTCGGCTCAAATTTTCCTATTTCCGACACCATATTGATGTTCACCATGATGAACATCAATCTGCTGCTGCTGATTCTGCTCATTTTTCTGGTGTTTCGGAATCTGGTTAAACTACTCTATGACCGGAAGCGCAAGGTCATGGGCTCTAAACTCCGCACCCGGCTGGTGATCGCCTTCATTTCACTGTCGCTGATTCCCGCAAGTGTTCTCTTTTTCTTTTCGATAGCTTTTATTACATCCAGTATTGACTTCTGGTTCAACGTTCCAGTGGAACAGGCCCTGGAAAATTCGCTTCACGTGGGGCGGCAGATTTATGGTCTCACCGAAAACAGCAACGCATTTTATCTCGAAAAAATCGCGCACCAGATAACGTTCAGAAAGCTCATGGATCCATTGAAGCATAAAGAACTGGTACAATATCTCGAAAATACGAAACGTTTATTCAATATCGATGGCATTGAACTCTACGATTCACATGCCAGGCGCCTGACGCAATCCCTGGATCAAGAACTGAGCCAAAAAAATCTTCAACCGGTTCCGCCAGAACAGTTTTACAGAGAGTTTTCGCCCAAATCCGTTTACTCACTGTCTCAAACGCTGACAGATACCGAAGTCATCCGAACCATAAGCGCCGTTCCTTTTGGCGTCAAAGCCCCGCAGGCCGAAGCTTTTCTGGTCATAACCGTCATGATTCCCCAGTATCTGACTGAAAACATGGCATCCATTTCCCGGGGCTTCGAGGAATACCAGCGGATCAAGATGCTCAAAAAACCCATCCGGGCATCCTATTTTATCACGATTTCCGTGGTAGCGCTTCTGGTGGTGTTCTGTGCGGTCTGGTTCGGGTTCTATCTGGCCAAATCCATCAGTATTCCCATCAAGGAACTCGCCGAAGGCACCCGCCGCGTGGCCGAAGGCGATTTGAGCTTTCAGATCGGACCGGTGGGCGATGACGAAATCGGCAGCCTGGTGGACTCTTTCAACCGTATGACCCATGATTTACGGTTGAATCGAAGTCAGCTGGAACAGTCGTCCCAAAAGCTGAAAGCCCAAAATATTGAAATCGAAGAAAAGCGCCGATACATGGAAATTGTGCTCAAAAATATCTCCACCGGCGTTATCACCCTCGATGCCGGTGGTTTTATCACCACCATCAACACATCAGCAGGGAAAATGCTGAATATTTCTTCAGATCAGATTATCGGAAAAAATTATGCCGGACTGCTGCGAACCCCGCATCTGCAAACGGCGAACGAACTGGTTCGTGAATTTAAAGGCGTACGGAAAGAGTCTGTAAACATGCCTGTACGCATTACCATAAAAGACAGGCCCCGAAGCTTTATCCTTCATATCAATTCACTGAAAAATGATTCCGGGCAGCACATCGGCATCGTGGTGGTATTTGACGACTTGACGGAACTGGAAAAAGCGCAGCGCATCGCCGCCTGGCGGGAAGTGGCCAGGCGCATCGCTCATGAAGTCAAAAACCCGCTGACACCTATCAGCCTTTCCGCACAGCGGCTCAAGCGCCGGTATTCTCATATCATTCAGGAACCGGTTTTCGATGAATGCACCCAGATGATTATTGACCATGTGGATATTATCCGCAATCTGGTCAATGAGTTTTCCGTTTTCGCCCGATTTCCGTCCGCCAATCTCAGTCCCACGGAGTTGCCGCCCATTGTCGAGGAAACCATCGCCTTATTTCGGGAAGGATATCCGGATGTCCATTTTGAGTTCAGAAAGGAAGGTGTCATTCCAACTCTGAAACTGGACCGTCAGCAGATCAGACAGTGTATGATCAACCTCGTGGACAACGCCATCTCATCCATCCACGCGCAAGGAAATATCACTATCTCTATTTTCCGCCCGAATATCGGCAAAAAAGTTCAGATCGAGGTGGCCGATAACGGCGCAGGTATATCCAACGCGGACAAACTGAGATTGTTCGAGCCGGATTTTTCCACCAAAGCGACAGGGATGGGGCTGGGACTGGCTATCGTCAACAGCATCGTCACGGATCATCACGGCACGATCCGGGCGGAAGACAATCATCCGCAAGGCGCCCGCTTTATTATTGAGTTACCGGTGTGATTCGACAGGCGCAGATTTAATTGAGGTACGACATGAAAATACCTTTTTACACACAAATATTTACAGCGTTCGGGACTATCGGGATTGTCTGGCGCCCGACGGCAGGCCCATCGCGGGTACAGCGCATCTGTCTGAACCCGGACCGGCAGCCTGTAGCAGATGTCATCCGAAGAATTTATCCCGATGCCCAGCAGCTTTCATCGCCGGAGATCGACCGGCTTGGCAGCCATATCCAGCGCTTTCTGGAAGGCGAAGCCGTTGTTTTTAATCTGGACATGATGGCGATGGAAACCTGTAAGCCCTTTCAGCGCCAGGTTCTGCTGGCGGATTACGAAATCCCGAGAGGGCATGTCAACACCTATGGAAACATTGCCAAGGGCATCGGTGTCACCGGAGGCAGCCGTGCGATAGGCCAGGCGCTGGCGCAAAACCCATTTCCGCTGGTTATCCCCTGCCACCGCATTGTAAGAGCGGACGGCGGCATCGGCGGATATCAGGGGGGAGCCGATATGAAACGTGCGCTGCTGATGATGGAAGGCGTGGCATTTACGGACAGGGGAACGGTAGCGCTTTGAATCTTCTGCATAACCGTCACTTCTGACGCAGCGCCGGCATGGGAACAGGAATCGCGTAATGTCTGGCGCCTTTTCCAACACCGGATTCGCAGGTGTTCGGAGGCGTTGTGCAGAGCGCACGGCCGTCCGGGCATCCGGCAGCCCAAAACATGAATCCCAGCATGCCGGATGTGCTTCCAGCACCGTGAGGTGCAGCGGTCTGGACATACAGGCCGGTGCTGTCCTCCAAAGAGCCTGCAAAATGAGTACACTCGGGAGAAGGAGACTTGCCAGTAACGATATATAAACTTCCCGACAACTTACAGGGTGCAATCGGCGGCATGGAAAATGTGCTTCCGGAAATGCCGTTGATGTGTTCCCGCCAGCCGGCAATAGCCGCATCCGCATTGGACGGCTGGTGCTCCGGCACCATGGCATTGGCATAATCCAGTATGGGATGAGAAATATCCAGCCAGTCCTTCGCGGCTTTCCGGTTTATTGCTGTCAGCCAGTACGCGCCCGGCGCCAGATCGATGGTCAGACGGGCGGCGCTTTGGTTTCCAGTAGAATCGTAGGGCAGTTTCGAACGATACGCATCGATAAAAGACTGAAGTCCTGACAGATTGGGCGTATTATCTTCTTCGTAATCAATTTCAATGCCAACGCCAAGACGCACTGCCGCATCCGCAGCATTCAGACCCAGTTGCGAAGGGTTCTCCGCCAGAGCCTGATTCCAGAAATCCACGTAAGAGAGGCCGCCAATAGACAGCATGACACGAATGTCATGGCGGCTGAAATAGGAGATAACGTCCGGCGTCATTCCTCGCGGGATGCCTTTCAGTGTGGTTGCGTCTGTAGTTTCGGTCAACAGCTTCATGGGGTTGACAAAACTGAGCACCACCAGATTTACCGACGGTTTCCCGTCACCCCGATCAATCAGCCAGTGGTTTTTGCGGTCAAATTCTGTCATGGATGGTTCCTGGCCCCACGAGCATCCGTCATCGCCGCAGTGCCAGACGCCGTAGATGGAGACAGGCATTCTGATGGTTGCAGCGCCGGCAACGCCGGGGCACCACCCGATCAGTAGATATACGGCTATCAGCAGCTTCATCAATATGTTATCAATACCACCGAAAAAAATTTCGTCATGGCAACCTTGACGGCTTCGTAAAAAGTCCGCATGAAAAGATATTATTGAACAAACAGTTACATTGGATTATATATATCATCTGATGTCCATCTAAAACAAGGAGACGGATTATGATCGGAGACCTGTTTGCCCCAATGCATTTAATATTGATACTGGCAATCGCGTTGATTATTTTCGGACCTGGAAAGCTTCCTGAACTGGGCAGCTCTCTGGGAAAGGCTATCCGGGAATTCAAAAAAGTCATGGAAATGCCGGATACCAAGGTAGAACCTAAAATTGAAAATCCACCTGCACCTCAAAAAATTGAAGAGGCTGCAAAAACGCAGGAACTGAACAGTAAAGCCGCTGTTCACGACCAGCCGGAAGTTCATCCCCAAGCGTAATAATAACGGCAGCAATGGCGCAGCGCATAACCTTACCGGATTTTTGACAGAGTTTTGCGTTGCGCCGCTTCAACAAGCCGGCATGATGTCAGGGGCGGGAAGGCGCAGGCCAGAGTTGTGCGATCAGCATACCTGCCAGCATCAGGACGCAGCCTGTCATCGCACGCAGTGTCATGGGTTCTTTCAATATTAACCAGCCGGCCATTGCCGCAAAAACCGTTTCAAGACTCATAATAATCGCGGCATGAGCCGGAGGTGCATTTTTCTGCGCAACGACCTGAAGGGTAAAGGCAATGCCTACCGACAAGAGCCCTCCATACAAAAGGGGGACGGCGCCTTTGATGACAGCCGCAAACGAAACCGTCTCCACGAAACCTGCCGTAATTAAACTCAGCACAGAGCATACCCAGAACTGCGCACACGCCAGTTGAATGGTGTCCATCTGAGGGGACAGCCATCCGATAATCATGACATGCAATGCCCAGAAAAAAGCGCTGGCCAGAACCCACAGATCGCCTGTCCCCATGGTGAATCTATCGGTAATGCTCAGGAAGTACATGCCCAGAGTCGCCAGCACGGAAGCCGCCCATATGCTCCATCCCGGCCGCCGCCCGAAAAACAGTCCGAAAACAGGTACCAGAATGACATACAGCCCGGTGATAAAACCTCCCTTTCCGGCAGTTGTATGCACCATACCGATTTGCTGAAGACCGGCGCCGCAGAAAAGGACCCCCCCCAGCAGAAGGCTTTTCCTTAAAAAATCCATTCCGGCGGATACCGAGGTAATCTGGATTGAAACTCCATGATGATGCCGCCAGGCAATCAGGGGCAACAGCACACATGCGCCCAGCATAAATCTCACCCCGGTAAAGGTGAAAGGCCCCATGTAATTCATTCCGGAACGCTGTGCCACAAATGCACAGCCCCAGATCATCGCGGTGATCAGCAAAAGCCAGTCCGCGCGTACCACATGTCTGTTCAAAAATACTCCCTGTCTATGAAACTAACGATGGGCTGCGCAGATGCCCTGACATTCGGTACTCCACCTTCCGGAAAACAAAAAGCACCGCGTACACCAATATCAGATACAGCACGGCTGCCGAGATATATAATTCGTAGAAAGCAAAGCTTCGGGATGCGACCATTCGGGCGACGCCCGTAATGTCCATGATCGTGATAATGGAGACCAGTGATGTGGCCTGAAGCAGAAAAACGACTTCATTGGTATATGCAGGCCACGCCAGTCGAAAGGCTTTGGGAAGAATTATCCGGCGTTGCAGCAAAAATCCGGATATGCCGCAGGCTCTGGCGGCCTCAATTTCACCGAACGGAATAGCCTCAATGCCGCCGCGCAGAATCTCGGATGTATATGCCGCCGTATTCAGTGTCAGACTCAGAATCGCGCAGAACCAGGCTCCTCTGAAAAATGTCCAAACACCGATTTGTGTCAGAAAATGCTGAAACTGACCGCTGCCGTAATAAATGAGAAATATCTGAACCAGAAGAGGTGTACCTCTGAAATAAAAATTGAACACATAGACCGGCATCCGCAGCAGCGGATTCCGGTGTACGCGCATGAGCGCAAATGGTATGGCAAGGCACAGACCGATACCAACACTGATTGCCGTCAACTCCACAGTAACCGCCGCGCCCTGAAGAAGCCGGGGAATATTTTCCTGAATAATGGCGATATCCATGATTATGCGGCCCTCCGGATGCCGCGGTTAGCCCAGACTTCCGCCCGCTGCTGAATCAGCATGGACACAATCGTAATCACCAGATAAATCAATGAGGCGACAAAATAACAGGTAAACGGTTTATGCGTAGAACGCGCAGCCACATCGGCGTTGCGCATCAATTCCGGAAGTTGAATAACAGACACCAGCGCTGTTGCCTTGATCAGCACCATCCATACATTTCCCAGACCCGGAAGCGCAAAACGCCACATCTGGGGCAGCAGGATTCTGACAAACATCTGTACCCGATTCATGCCTGCAGCCTTGGCCGCCTCGATCTGGCCTTTGGATACCGCCAGATAGCTTCCGCGAAAGACCTCTGTGGAAAAAGCGCCATAAATAAACCCGATGGTCGCCACACCCGCCATAAATGGATTCAAATCGATTGTAATATTGGCGATATCCAGAAGAAGCGTCGGAACTCCGTAATATACCAGCAGGATGATCACCAGCTCGGGAACTCCCCGGATCACCGTGGTGTAAACGCCTGCAATGCCTCTGGCTATCCAGGACCTGGACAGTTTCCCCCAGGCGCCGAACAGCCCCAACACTACGGCGATCGTCATGGAAAAAACGCCGACAGCGATTGTCAGACGGACGCCTTCCCACAGCAGCCACCCGTAGCCCCTGATATTCATCATAATCACGGATTTCCTTCTCTTAACATTGATGACTTCGTCCAAAGTCGATTTTGAGACGGCTTTGTAAAAAGTTCGCAGGCAAGGCGCGCAAGTCCGCAAGGAGTGAGGCGTACTTTTGGGTACGCCGCAACGACGAAGGATGCAGCGCAACGCAGCATCCGGACTTTGTACGAAGCCGATTTCCGGACGGTGTGGTTCCGGCGTCTGCGGCTGCTTCAAATCACCGCGTTATTTTCCGTACACATCGAAATTGAAATACTTGGCATTGATTTTCTGATACACGCCATTGGCTCGAATGGCGTCAATGGCTTTGTTCAACTTCTGCCGCAACGCATTGTCCCCTTTTCGGACAGCAATGCCGACGCCTTCACCAAACCATTTTGGGTCCGTATAGCCAGGACCGACAAACTCAAAATCCTTTCCGGCCGGCGTATTCAGAAACCCGGTCAACAGCACCGTAGCGTCTGCAATGACCAGATCAAGTCTGCCCGCTACCAGATCCATATTGGCCTCATCCTGGGTGGCATAGGCTTTGATGTTGACTGTATCTCCGAACATGTCGCGGATAAAATTTTCATGAATAGTGGCCCGCTGAACGCCTACGGTTTTGCCTTTCAGTCCTTCCTTGGAGATAACGATGCCGGAGCCTTTCCTGGCGATGAAACGGGCAGGTGTTTGATAATATTTATGTGTAAAATCAACTTTTTGTTTCCGCTCATCCGTAATAGACATGGAAGCGACGATAGCGTCGAATTTTTTGGCAACCAGACCGGGAATCAAACCGTCCCAGTCCTGCAGCACAAACTGGCATTCCATTCCCGACTCCTTGCACAGCGCTTTGGCGATATCGATATCAAACCCCTTGACCTTGCCGTCTTTATCCACATAATTGAACGGCGGGTATGCGCCTTCCGTACCAATACGCAATATGGGCTTTGCCCCTGCCGCTGAAGCGCTTCCCATCCAGCCCAATCCGAAAATCATTGCTATCGCCACTGTCACTGCCCATTTTTTCATGTGTCACCCCGTTCGTTATGTTATTCCATTTTGCTTTCAAAATGATATTCCAGCAAGCATTCGGACTGAGACCGCGAAAGCAAGCGAGCAGCGATGAGACTGTACATTCAGTACGTCAAATCGCGGCACAGCGAAGCTGACAAAGGTATCGGTTTGAATGCGAACTGGAATTATCTGGTTTTTGGTTTTACCATATACCCGCTTAAAAACTGTCGACAACGTTCAGATACCGGATTTTCGAAAACCTGCTCAGGAAGACCTTCTTCCTCGACACATCCATTATGAAGGAACAATACCCGGCTGGATACATGTCGGGCGAAATCCATTTCGTGCGTCGCAATCAGCATGGTACGCCCCTCTTCCGCCAGTTGCTGCATCACCCGCAGCACTTCGCCGACCAGTTCGGGATCCAGAGCTGACGTAGGCTCATCTACCAGAAGGGCGGCAGGTTCCATTGCCAGCGCCCTGGCGATGGCGACGCGCTGCTGTTGACCTCCGGATAACTGTGACGGATAACAGCCCGCCTTGTCCTGGATTCCTACTTTTTTCAGCAGGCTCATGGCCAGCTCCACAGCATCTTTTTTAGGTCGTTTCAGTACATGAACCGGCGCTTCGATGACATTTTCCAGAATAGTCATATGCGTCCACAAATTGAAATGCTGAAAAATCATTCCCAGCCTTGTCCGGATGCGATTCACCTGTTTGGGATCTTCCGGCGCCGTTTCACCGTGACGGTTTTTTTTCATTCGGATCAGCTCTCCAGCAATAGACACACTGCCGGCATCCGGAGTTTCCAGCATATTGATGCAGCGCAGCAGCGTGCTCTTTCCGGAACCGCTGGAGCCGATCAGGGCGATTACATCCCCTTCACTGGCTGACAGGGATACGCCTTTTAAAACCCGAAGCGCTCCGAACTGTTTATGAATGCCTTCCGCCACAATGGCATTGGGTGAAGATGCGATCCCCAATACAATCTCCTTTGGTTAGATATGATTCACATTTGCCAAATCCCGTTTTTTAAATGCCATGCTTTTCAGAATGAGTCAACCCAATATATCCAGATCACATCTGATATTTTAATATTGACGGCTTTGCAAAAAGTTCGCATGCTGCGTCATGCGAACTGGAATAAGAAGCTTCACTCAAAAGGAACTGATGATGTTGAAAGGATATGCGTTTATTGTCGCCGCAGCGCTTCAGTGGGGAATGATCGGCCCATTTTCACGAATGGCGTTTCAGGAAGGGCTTTCTCCTGTGGAAGTCGCGTTCTGGAGAGCGCTTCTGGCATGGATTCTTTTTGGCGGCCACGCCGTGGTCCGGCGTGAGTTGAAGCTGCAGAGAAAGGATATCGGATATCTTCTGGCATTTGGATTTTGCGGGGTAACGCTCTTTTATTATTTTTATCAGATGGCGGTCCTGCAGGGTGGGGCTGCGCTGGCGGCGGTACTGCTTTATACCGCGCCGGCATGGGTCATCCTGTTTTCGAGATTTTTTTTCAAAGAAGCCATTACCCCGATGAAACTGCTGGCGCTGCTTCTGACGATAGCCGGTGTTTCGGCGATTTCCATTGGAAACAGCGCAGGAGGCGGCATGACGGCTGTTTCGCTTCGCATCTCAGCCATTGGTTTTGGCCTGCTTTCCGGATTCTGCTATTCGCTGTATTATATTTTCGGAAAGTTTTTCTCGGGTCGCTACAGTTCCGCCAATCTCTTTTTCTACATTCTTCCGGTAGGGTTCCTCGGGATGCTGCCGTGGGTTGCATTCACCCATAAGACACCGACCGCCTGGCTGGCTCTGGGCCTTCTGGTTATCATCTGCACCTATGGAGCGAATTCCTGCTATTATGCCGGGCTGAAATACCTTGAGGCAGGCCGGGCCGCCATTGTTGCGACCGTAGAACCCGTCATGGCGGCTGTTGCCGCCTATTTCTGGTGGCATGAAGTGTTCTCGCTTCAGGGGTATCTGGGCAGCGTGCTTGTTCTGGCAGCTGTAATTCTGATGATCAGGGACGACAGTGAAAGCCGGTAATTCCATTTTGCTTTCAAAATGATATTCCAGCAAGCATTCGGACTGAGACCGCGAAAGCAAACGAGCAGTGATGAGACTGTACATTCAGTACGTCGAATCGCGGCACAGCGAAGCTGACAAAGGTATCAGTTTGAATGCGAACTGGAATAATATGCTTATTTTCCTTTGTGTTCCAGCCAGTCGTTCATTTCCTGCAGATGTTCGGAAAGCGGATAGAAACCCTCGGCAAAGACGCCGTAATCCCCGCCCCCAGCCATTGCAGCCGCAAATCGTGCGTTATTGGCGTCGAACAGCCAGATATGACTCCATTTTTTCTCAATGGCACGATCGAAAATACGAAGGTTTTTATCCGGTGCTGGCGCATACCCGCGTTTCCAGATTTCCCGCATGATATCTGTGGCGGCCCGTGTGGCGGTATTGGTGGCGGTAATCATATGGTCGTACCGCGCCCAGTGTCCTTTCACCCAGGATGTGCTGTGACAGGACCGGCAGATGGACTGCATGGTTTCCCGGCGCTTCTGGAATTCCTGATCATCGATCAGCGCTGAAACGGCGCTGCCGCCATCAAAATCCGTCGGCAGCTGCAAGCCGTCCTTGTTCCGGATGATGGTGGTATCCGGAGACTTAGGCTGCCTGTGGGCATATATCAGACCAAAAATCCGATCTGAAAGGCGATCGTTCATCCGGTGCGTCCTTTGCGCCACGACAGCGCCATCGGCGCCGGTCAACAGACTGATATGGCAGACCGCACAGGTGGGCGCCGTAAAATCCTTGCCGATCTTCCAGGGGACCGCCGCGAAATTCCAGCCCGCCTGCTGGGAAGCCGCAATATTGCCGTGTTTGCTGACCTCATAGACTTTGTAGGCGGGAACATCGGGACCCGAATGGCACTCCTTGCAGGTATAGGGTTTCCTGGCGGTTTCCATCGAAAAGCTGTGACGGCTGTGGCATGATGTGCAGGCTCCCAGACTTCCGTCCGGGTTGATTCTTCCAACGCCCTGATTCGGCCATCCCTCGATGACCGGAAACTCCAGTTCGCCGGCGTCGGTATCCCGTTTTTCAAAACCCGTTACCGTAAGGCGTGTGCCATGACAGTACAGGCAGGTTGTTGCGTCCATCGAGGAATCCGGCGGCGCAAAGGCAACCCGGCCATTCTTTTGCACAGGGCTTCCGATAATACTTTGCTTCAGGCTCTGATACAACGTATTTCCCATCAGATTTTTCCAGGCATGAGCCATGATGTTGTCGGCGTATTGCTCACGTTCCTGTGAGTGACACACCGCGCAATCCTCGGGAGTAACCACGACATGAACCTTGAATCCGTTATGGGAAAATGTATCGCTGTGCGCTTCCGGATGTTGCGTGTGGCATTCGGCGCATCCTACGACAACGGATTTCAGGTTGTCCGGTATGACGGCGCTGGAAACTTTTCTGGCCGGCATGGCGGCCTTCATGGCATTTTCAGGTGTGATCATCGCGTGACGGCTTTTTTCCCAATCCGCCACAATTCCCGGATGGAACGTCTCATGACATCCCAGGCACTCCTGTGTAGCCTCACTGATCGGAGGATTGTCATCACAGATACCGGGTACGGAAGCCATAACCCCGCTGCACGCCAAAACCATTATCAGAAGATGTTTCATGAGGTTTCCTTTCATCTCGAATCCTTTTCGCTCTGAACGCCACCCTTACGCACCCTCTTTGGGGGTAATTTTTCTTGCCATTTAATGGGTACATGATAATTTGTATATTGATAAAACGCAAATAGCGATTCGCACTATTCGACATGGCAAGCAGATATTGCCGAAGCATGGCTGCTTTTTGATGAAACGCTCACCGATCACCTGGACATTGAATCCACCATGTTCTTAAGCGAACGGCTGCAACAGTTATTGCGCCTCCAGACGGCCTGATCACTGTCCGCTGGTGCATCTGCGCTTCCTTTATCTATTGACGCATTCCATAGTGTTTGTTAAGAGGATGCGGCATGCGAACGGCAGGCATCGTCGTATAAATCGAGGTCTCGCAATGAAAAACACATCGGATATACAGAAACGGTTCAGCGATTTCCGGATACCGACACCATGTTATGTCGTGGATGAATCAAAGCTCCTGAAAAATCTGAGAATTCTGGAAACAGTGCAGCAGCGGACAGGCTGCAGGATTCTGCTGGCGCTGAAAGGCTTTGCCATGTTCAGCCTGTTTCCGGTCATTCGGGAATATCTCTGCGGGATCGCCGCCAGCTCTGTGGATGAAGCCAGACTCGGAGCGGAAGAGTTCGGCAGAGAGGTTCACTTTTGTGCGCCCGCGTTTCCGGACGCGGATTTTGATGAAATTCTGTCTTACAGCCATCATATCGTGTTCAATTCATTTTCGTTCTGGAACCGCTGCAAGACCCGAATCATGGAATCCGGAAAACCGGTGCGCTGCGGCATCCGGGTTAATCCGGAGCATTCCGAAGTCCGAACGCCCATCTACGACCCTTGTGGTGCGGGTTCCCGGTTGGGAGTCACCCTGGAGCATTTCGAAGCAAAACATCTGGCGGGAATTTCCGGGCTTCATTTTCATACCCTGTGTGAACTCAACGCGGATGCGCTGGCCCGTACCCTGCCGGTGTTCGAGAAAAAATTTGGCGACTGGCTGAACGATATGGAATGGGTGAATTTCGGCGGCGGCCACCACATCACCCGCGACGATTATGATGTCCAGCTTCTGTGCGATCTGATATCGGACTTCACGCGAAGACATTCCCTTCAGGTCTATCTGGAACCCGGTGAGGCCATCGCGCTGAATACCGGCTTTCTGGTCACATCGGTTCTGGATATCGTTCATAACGGGATAGACATCGCCATCCTCGATACATCGGCATCCGCACACATGCCCGATGTGCTGGAAATGCCGTATCGGCCGGTGGTGGAAGGAGCCGGAATGCCCGGCGAGTACTCCTCTACCTTTCGTCTGGCCGGTCTGACGTGTCTGGCCGGCGATGTGATCGGAGACTATTCCTTTGCTGAGCCCCTTCAGGTGGGAGACCGCCTGATATTTCACGATATGGCCCATTACACCATGGTCAAAAACAACACGTTCAACGGCGTGCGACTGCCGTCCATCGGCATTATGGAGCGCGATGGCGCATTCCGGCTGGTGCGCAAATTCGCTTATACCGATTACCGGAACCGCCTGTCATGAACGACGGCGGCGTTTCAGAATATCCGTTTGCAGCCATTTCCGATACCCTCAGAATAAATGATTTGCCAACACCCGCCGATTTTTGATATTTAATGGTAGATTTGCAAACCTGATTTATGCAGGGTCATCACTACACCACGATATCACACTGAACCGCAAGGACAGGCAGCCACACATAGGAGATTCCCATGAATGATATGAATATCCAGGAAGCATTTTCGTTCGATGACATGCTGCTGGTGCCCAATTACTCGGATGTACTTCCCAAAGATGTTTCCACCTCCACATGGCTGACGCGGAGCCTTCAGCTCAATATCCCCATTGTCAGCGCCGCCATGGATACGGTTACCGAATCCAGGTCCGCCATCAGCATGGCGCGGGAAGGCGGGATAGGATTCATTCATCGAAATATGAGTATTGAAAATCAGGTACTGGAAGTCGGCAAGGTAAAAAAATCGGAAAGCGGCATGATTATCGACCCCGTCACCATCCGGCCCGATGAGACCGTATCGGAAGTTCTCAGGCTTATGGAAGCATATCGGATTTCCGGAGTGCCGGTCACCGAGGGCGATCGACTGGTAGGTATCGTCACCAACCGGGACCTGCGTTTTGAAACCGACATGACCCGGCCGGTATCTGAAGTAATGACCAGTCAGAACCTGGTCACCGTCACCGAAGGCATTAATCTGGATGAATCCAAGAAACTGCTGCATGAACACCGGATTGAAAAGCTTCTGGTGGTGGACAAAACCGGCAGGCTCACCGGCATGATCACCATTAAAGATATTGAGAAAATCAAAAAATATCCCAACGCCTGCAAGGACGACAAAGGCAGACTGCGGGCAGGAGCCGCTGTGGGTGTTGGGCCGGATATGTTAGAACGCACCGAAATGCTGCTGAAAGCCGGCGCAGACGTCATTTTAATCGACACTTCGCATGGTCATTCCAAAAACGTCATAGACGCCGTGATAACTTTAAAGCACACTTTCAGCCGAATCGAACTGATCGCCGGAAACGTGGCCACGGAAAGAGGCGCCGAAGACCTGATCCGGGCCGGGGTGGATGGCGTCAAAATCGGTATCGGCCCCGGCTCCATCTGCACCACACGCATTGTCGCAGGCGCCGGAGTCCCTCAGATGACAGCCATTATGAATTGCAAAGCTGTCTGTAATCGAACCGGCGTACCACTGATTGCCGACGGCGGCATCAAATTTTCCGGAGATGTCACCAAAGCTATTGGCGCCGGAGCCCATGTGGTCATGATTGGAGGACTTTTCGCCGGCACCGAGGAAAGCCCGGGCGAGTCTATTTTTTTCCAGGGCCGAAGCTACAAAGTGTATCGGGGCATGGGTTCTCTTGAAGCCATGAGGAAAGGCAGTAAAGACCGGTATTACCAAACTGAGCAGGAATCCGATGACAAGCTTGTCCCGGAAGGTATTGTAGGACGGGTGCCTTATTCCGGAACGCTGTCCGCTAATTTGTTTCAGCTTGTCGGCGGACTCAAGGCCGGCATGGGATACGCCGGATGCAGATCCATCGAAGAGCTGAGGACCAAGGCCGCGTTTATCCGCATCAGCGCAGCAGGTCTTCGGGAAAGTCATGTGCATGATGTTATCATCACCAAGGAGGCCCCCAACTACCGGCTTGATTAAGTAAGCTGGAAAACCTCAGGGAAATCAATGTCAGACTTCGCACATCTTCATGTACATACCCAGTACAGCTTGCTGGACGGCGCTATCCGGATCGATCCGCTCCTGGATCGCGCCAAAACCTACGGCATGGATGCCGTTGCCATTACCGATCATGGCACGATGTTCGGAACCCTGGATTTCTATGAAAAAGCCCTCAAAGCCGGCATCAAACCGATCATCGGGTGTGAATGCTATCTTGCCCCCCGCACTATCGCCGAAAAAACAGTTCAGGACAAAACGCTGTTTCATCTGATTCTTCTGGCGGAAAATGAAGAAGGTTACCGCAATCTGTGCAAACTGGCTACCATTGCCCAGTTGGAAGGATTTTATTACAAACCCAGGATTGACAAAACTATCCTTCAGGAACATTCTCAGGGACTTATCGCCCTGTCCGCCTGTCTGCAGGGAGAAATACCTCGTTTAATTGCAAGCAACCGGCAGGATGCCGCAGATGAAGCCGCCCGTTTTTATCTGAAGCTTTTCGGCGAGGATAATTTTTTTCTGGAGATACAAAATAACGGCATCGAAATTCAAAACCGCGTGAACGACGCATTGCTGGACATGAGCAGGCGTCTGTCCATTCCACTGGCAGCCACCAATGACTGCCACTATCTGGATCCGCAGGATGTTCACGCCCATGACGTGCTGCTGTGCATTCAAACCGGCAAGACGATTCATGACGCCGACCGGTTCAAGTTCCGGACCGATCAGCTCTATTTCAAATCGAGAGATGAAATGGTGGCGGATTTCAAAGATTATCCCGGCGCACTGGCCAATACCGTGGCCATTGCTAGGCGCTGCCACCTGGAATTTGATTTCAAAACTTTTCATTTCCCCAAATATGAAAAAAGCAGCGACCGGTCGGCGGATGATATTTTCGAGGAAAAAGCCCGCAGCGGCTATAATCGCATCTGGCAACATATCCACCGGAAGCATCCGCAGCAGGATGAAAAGCCCTATCGGGATCGCTTCGAATACGAAATCGCCACCATCAAAAACATGGGGTTTCCGGGCTATTTTCTGATTGTGGCGGATTTCATTCAGTATGCCAAAGAACATCATATACCGGTGGGGCCGGGAAGAGGTTCGGCGGCTGGAAGTCTGATCGCCTATTGCCTGGGTATTACCGATCTGGATCCTCTGACGCACGGACTGATCTTTGAGCGCTTCCTGAATCCCGGCCGCAAGAGTATGCCGGATATTGATGTGGATTTCTGTATCAACGGCCGGGAGCAGGTGTATAAGTATGTGGTAGATCGCTATGGCGGCGGCGATTATGTCAGCCAGATCATCACGTTTGGAAAACTGAAGACCCGCGCCGTCATCCGGGATGTCGGAAGGGCGATGGATATTCCGCTTCGGGAAATAGACGCCATCGCCAAAATGGTCCCCGATGTACTGAATATCAGTCTGGATGAGGCTCTGAAACAGGAACCCAAGCTGATGGAACTGGTGGAGAGCAGACCTGAAGTCAAGGAATTGGTCGAAATCTGCAGGGTACTGGAAGGGTTGCCCCGTCATGCATCCACCCACGCCGCAGGTGTTGTGATCGGCGACAGACCGCTGGTGGATTATCTGCCCATGTATCGGGGGAAAAAGGGAGAAGTGATCACCCAGTTCGATATGAAATGCGTGGAAAAAATCGGGCTGGTCAAATTCGATTTTCTCGGACTCAGAAACCTGACGGTTATGGATAACGCCCTGAAAATGATCGAAGCTCAGGGAAAAACAGCTCCGGATTTGCTGAATCTGGATTTTGAAGACACGGCCACGTACCAGCTTCTGTCTTCCGGAGATACCACCGGCGTGTTTCAACTGGAAAGTTCCGGCATGAAAGATCTGCTTGTCCGGATGAAACCCGAATGCTTCGACGATGTCACGGCGCTGGTGGCTCTCTATCGTCCCGGTCCTCTGGAAAGCGGGATGGTGGATGATTTTGTGGATCGCAAACACGGCAGAAAACCGGTGGAGTATCTGGTGCCGGAACTGGAACCGGTACTGAAGGAGACTTACGGCGTCATCGTATATCAGGAGCAGGTCATGAAAATCGCTGCGGAACTGGCCAACTACACCATGTCCGAAGCCGATGACCTGCGAAAGGCCATGGGGAAAAAAATCGCTGAGATCATGGCCAAGCACCGGGATCGGTTTGTGCTGGGAGCCCAAGAAAAAGGCATCCCCCGTGAAAAAGCCACCCAGCTTTTTGATCTGATGGAAAAATTCGGCCGCTATGGTTTCAACAAATCCCACAGCGCCGCCTACGCACTGATCGCTTTTCAAACCGCATATCTCAAGGCCCATTATCCGGTCGAACTTCTGGCGGCGCTTCTGACCAGTGAAACGGAATCTTCGGACGGCGTCGTCAAATACATCGCCGAATGCCGGGCGCATGGCATCAAGGTGTTGCCGCCGGATATCAATGAAAGCGACAAAAGTTTTACTGTGACAGGCGACCGTATCCGTTTTGGGCTGGCCGCCGTCAAGAACGTCGGTGAAAGCGCCATTGAAAGCATTATTGAAGAACGCCAGAAAAGCCGTTTTACTTCTCTGTATGATTTCTGCACACGGGTGGATCTGAAAAAAGCCAATAAACGGGTCATTGAAAGCCTGATTAAATGCGGCGCGTTTGATACCACCGGCGCCCGCCGCGCCCAACTCATGCTGGCAACCGAAAGCGCCATTGAATTCGGCCAGATGGTACACCGAAAACGCTCGGATCCGCAGATGGATCTTTTCGGCGGCCCCGTTCCGGGCAATGATATCCAGATGGATTTTCCGGCGCTTCAGGATGTTCCCGAACTGGATGAGACGCAGCGACTTCTCCTCGAAAAAGAAACTCTCGGTTTTTATATTACCGGACACCCGTTGCAGGGTTTTGAAGCTGTACTGGATAAATTCGCTACAACCGATACGTTATCCCTGATGGAAAGGCCCGATGGCGAAGCTGTCCGAATCGGCGGCATTGTCCGCAGCGCCAAGGTAATCCGCACCCGTAAGGATGAGCTGATGGCCTTTCTCACCCTGGAAGACTTGAACGGAAGCACCGAGATTACGGTGTTCCCGGCGTTGTACGCAAAAACCAGCGCCATTCTGACAACAGACACCGCCATCATGGTGCAGGGAGAAATTCAAAAAGATGATAACACCGCCAAGATTCTGGCAGACAGCATCCTGACGATGGATCATGTCGAAGAGACCTGGACTGCGACCCTGCATGTGAATCTTCAAATGTCCCATACCCGCAGGGAGACGCTTCTGGAGCTTCGGGAAATCATGACCCGTTACCCGGGGACCTGCCCGGCCTTTATCAATCTCATTCAGCCGGATGACGGCGCCCGAATTGTTATTTCCCTGCCCGATCACCTTAAACTGAAAGCAGGCAGCAGCCTTAAGAACGATATTCATGCGCTTCTGGGCTATACGGCCGTCCAGACCATATGCGGCCCGGCGGTATCACAGCTTCGGGCAAAAGAGGCTTATCCCGCAAGAAAAAGAGTTGAACGATAGGAGAAATCTATAGATATCGCCTTCGGAAAGGAACACCCATCCATATGACTGCATCTTTAATTACCGTATATCCGGTACTGCTGGCTGGCGGCTCTGGAACCCGCTTGTGGCCTGTATCCCGGGAACTTTACCCCAAGCAGCTTGTTCGCTTTATCGGTAAGGACTCCCTGATTCAAAGCACATTGAAGCGTTTAACGCCGGTGCTGGATATCCATAAAGCCAAAGTTGTATGCGGCAGGGAACATGCCTGTGATATTTCCCGTCACATCGAATCCATCGGCGTCAGCGCCAACGGCAATGTGATAACGGAACCTTGCGGGCGCAATACAGCCCCGGCCATTCTTATGGCAATTTTCAATATCTTGCGGCGCGAACCGGACGCCATTCTTTGCATTTTCCCCGCAGATCATGTCATACAGGATATCGGCGCTTTTCATGCCAAGCTTCAGTCCGCCATCAAATTAGCGCAACAGGACTACATCGTCACTTTCGGGATTCAACCCGGCTACCCGGAAACCGGCTACGGCTATATTGAAGGAGATGGCCGATTGCCGGAAAATGCTTTAGGCATCCGCCGATTTGTAGAAAAACCGGACATAAATACCGCCCGCCAATATGTGGCTGCCGGTAATTTTTTCTGGAACAGCGGCATGTTTGCTTTCAAAGCATCTGTGGCAGCAACGGAATTCAAACGATATCAGCCCGAACTGTATCACAGCATGGAAAGTCTTTTGACATCCGGTGATGAATTACCACTTGAACTCTATCAGAATCTGCCCAATATATCCATCGATGTGGCAATCATGGAAAAAACCCGCAAAGGTGCGGTGCTGCCCTCTGATTTTGGCTGGAGTGATATCGGGTCATGGAAATCCCTGTATGATTTTCTGCCCAAAGATGAAAATCACAATGTATTAAACGGGGATGTGATCGTCCGAGACACTTACAATTGCTTTATTATGGGCCATGAACGCCTGATTGCAGTCAACCATCTTAACAACGCGGTGATTGTGGAAACCCCGGATTCCATTTTTGTTTCAGATATAGAACACAGCCGGGACGTAAAATCCATCGTCACCGCCCTTAAGGAAAAAGGCCGCTGGGAATATCAGCAACACACCACAGCATCCAGACCTTGGGGAAGTTTTACGACGCTTGAGATAAAAGACGCCTATCGGGCCGGGCGGATGATTATTTACCCGGGCTCACAGGTTATTCTCACTTCAGCACGTTCCGAAACGCGTACGCTGGTTCTGGCGGAAGGTGAGGCCAGCATCCAGGCAGATAAGAATACCATCTTGAAAGTGGGAGATTCCTTTATATTAGCTTCAGGCCATCGGGCTGTAATCAGCAACAATCACACCGATCCGCTGGTAATAATCCACATCCGGACAGGAAACTTGGAACCGTCTGTCAATGACGATCCATAACCGGTACTGATAAACCTGAACCCACCCAAAATTGACAGTATATTCGGTTGAGGCATTATGAAAGTTCCACTGTTAGATCTAAAAGGCCAATATCAGAAGATTAAGTCAGATGTGCTTCGGATAACGGAAGATATCTACGAAAGTCAGCATTTTATTCTGGGCCCGCATGTGGAGTCCCTGGAAAAACAAATTGCCGCTTACTGCCACACAGGCTTTGCCGTAGGAGTTTCGTCGGGAACAGACGCACTTCTAATCAGCCTGATGGCTTTGGGAATTGGCCCCGGAGATCGGGTGATCACCACCCCATATACGTTTTTCGCTACCGCCGGCTCCATCGCTCGTGTAGGCGCCATTCCGGTTTTTGCCGATATTGATCCGGACACCTATACGATATCTCCAGCAAATATCGCTAGCGTTATAAACATCATGAACCGAGCAGAAAAGGAACGACTCAAGGCTATCCTTCCTGTACATCTTTATGGCCAATGTGCGGATATGGATCCTATCCTGGAAATAGCCGCTTCCTTTCGGTTGCACGTTATCGAGGATGCCGCTCAGGCTATCGGCGCCGAATACAAAGGCCGGCGCGCCGGAGAAATGGGCGACCTGGGGTGCTTTTCGTTTTTTCCTTCCAAAAATCTGGGGGCATTTGGAGACGGCGGCATGACCACCACCAGGGAAGAATCCCTGTATCGCTCACTGATCATGCTGCGAAATCATGGCGCACATCCCAAATACTATCACAACCTGATAGGGGGCAATTTCAGACTCGACGCCCTTCAGGCGGCCATCGTTGCCATCAAGTTGCAATATCTGGACGCCTGGACCCGATCACGTCAGGATCACGCCGCCACCTATGCCCGGCTGTTTTCCCAGGCTTCGCTTCTGAACCGGATACACCTGCCGGTTGAACGGGAAAACCGCCACATTTATAATCAATATGTCATTCGGGTTCCGGCGGATGATCGGGATGCTCTGCGTGTTTTTCTTCAGGATTCGGAGATTGGTACGGAAGTCTATTATCCGGTCCCGCTACATCTTCAGAAATGTTTTGCATCCCTGCATCATAAACCTTCCGATTTTCCGGAAGCCGAAGCCGCCGCCATGCAGACACTGGCGCTACCGGTCTATCCGGAGCTCGAACTTGAACAGCAGGAATATGTGGTTAAAAGAATAAAGGATTTTTACAGACACCGGTAACTCTCCGGGTTTGTGAATGATTAGATACCGTCTAACGCAGGAGGCATACAATGTCTGATCGAGTACGCGACTCATTCCGTGATAAACGGGGAACAGATTCCGATGCGGAATCCGATGAGGATTATTATCCGGAAGATGTATATTCTCCGTGGAAAAAGGGAAATATGGAAAGCTTCATGTCCAATATGGGTAAAAATAACGGAACACTGCTGATCATGGCTGGCGCTATTATCTGCGTTCTGATTGCATTGCTGATATTCGTTCCCATGCTGCGCAGCCCAGGAGATACCAAGCAGATATCCGACATGGAAACCCGAATCAAAAAAATAGAGGATAAACTCGCAACACTGGATCAGGAATACCAGAAAGTGGCGCAGATCGCCATTTCCGGCGACAAAGTGGATCAAATATCGAGCAGAGTCGATCAGTTGAGTGAAGCCACCAATCAGCGGCTGGATCAGTTGAGCCATGAACTGGAAGTCAGACGCAGATCGCCAGCAGCCAAATCCGAAGAACTTCCCAAGCCTGCGGCAGCGCCTAAACATGAAGCACCACATAAAGCGGCTGCAACCGCAAAATCCGAGCCTGCGCACAAAGCGGTTACACATAAACCCGATGCCACTACAAAAGCAACGGAATCTCATGCACCCAAAACCGCTGAAAAAGCGGAGACACCTAAAACAGCTAAAACCGCCGCTCCTTCTTCCCATCCTGCCGAAACACATGCGAAAAGCACTGCAAAGATTCACGATGTCAAACCCAAGGAAACGCTGTATGGCATCAGTCGCATGTATGGAGTCAGTGTAGATGAGCTGCGCAAGTTGAACAATATGACTCCGACCGATGTACCGCGCATTGGACAAAAACTGAAAGTCAGTCCATAAATTGAACTAGTTTTAAAATGAGGTTATGATAACGGAACAATGAGGAGGTGCCCATGATTGTAGGCATTTTAAAAGAGGTCAAAACGTCGGAAAATCGTGTCTCTATGACGCCGGCAGGTGTAGAGGTCATGAAACACGGCGGTCACACTGTATTGGTTGAAAAAAATGCCGGCTCCAACAGTGGATTCGATGACAGCGACTATATTCGGGCGGGTGCCGAAATTGTCCAGACTCCGACTGAAATTTATGGTCGTTCGGAAATGGTCATGCACGTCAAGGAACCGCTCCCTTCAGAGTATGCCCTGATTCGTGAAAATCAGATCGTGTTTACTTATCTGCATCTGGCTGCCGCAGAAGATCTGACCCATGCGTTGATTAAATCCCGCTCCATCAACATTGCATATGAAACTATACAAAAAACCGATGGTTCACTGCCGCTGCTCATTCCAATGAGTGAAGTAGCCGGCCGTATGGCGGTTCAGGAAGGCGCCAAGTATCTGGAAATGCCTCAAGGAGGTCAGGGCGTGTTGATGGGCGGGGTGCCAGGTGTTGAACCGGCGACAGTACTGGTCATCGGCGGCGGTATCGTCGGAAGCAATGCCGCAAGAATGGCCTGCGGACTCGGAGCGAAAGTCTATCTGCTGGACAGTAACCTGGACAGACTGCGTTATCTGAGTGATGTGATGCCAGCCAACTGTTTTCTGCTGACATCTTCACCCGCAGCCATCCGGAAACTGGTAAAAGAGGCGGAGGTCGTCATCGGTGCGGTTCTGATTCCCGGCGCCAAAGCCCCCCGGCTGATTACACGGGACATGCTGAAAACCATGAAAAAAGGCTCCGTACTCGTGGATGTGGCAATCGATCAAGGCGGATGCTTTGAGACGTCAACCCCTACCACGCACACCCAGCCTACCTATGTGATTGACAACGTGATTCATTATTGTGTCGCAAACATGCCAGGCGCTGTCGCCAAAACATCGACCCTGGCGTTGACCAACGCTACCTTGCCATACGCACTGGAAATTGCCCGAAAAGGTTGGAAAAATGCGATGCGGGACAACTGCGAAATTCGATCCGGCGCCAATGTGATGCTGGGACAAATCACCTGTCGCGGCGTTGCCGAAGCCTTCAACCTGCCTCTGGTGGATGTCGCCACGCTGTTGTAGCACTTTAGGCATAACGTTCTAATTCCAGTTCGCATTCAAGCTGATATCTTTGTCAGCTTCGTTGTGCTGCGATTCGACGTACTGAATGTACAGTCTCATCGCTGCCCGCTTGCTTTCGCGGTCTCAGTCTGAATGCTTGCTGGAATGTCATCCTGAAAGCAAAATGGAATAAGACCAAAGGCATTTAGTTTTTAGACTTGCTGAGCCGGTTGGCAATATATACCGCAGAACCGGACATTAAGGTCAATGACAGCACCATGATGTTGGCTTTGTACCATTCGCCATTGCTGACACAGGCATATATAGCCAGCGGCATGGTGCTGGTTTTTCCCGGAATGTTCCCGGCGATCATCAATGTAGCTCCAAATTCGCCGACAGCCCTGGCAAATGCCAGGACAACACCAGCGATAATCCCTTTTTTGGCCAAAGGCAATACGATAAACACCGCTGTTTGCAGTTCAGAAAGCCCTAATGCATATGCTGCACTGATAATAGACTTATCCACAGACTCGATAGCAGCTCTGGCGGTTTTGATCAACAGAGGAATCGCTACAATAAAAGACGCCAGCACAGCGGCATACCAGGTGAACATGATACTCCACCCGGTCAATCGGTATAGAACTCCTCCCAACCACCCGTTTCGTCCGAAAAGAACTATCAGGTAATAGCCGGTCACCGTTGGGGGCAAAACCAGCGGCAAGGTCAGAAACATATCCACCAATTCTCTTCCCCTGAATGATTTTCTGGCCAGCAGATATGCCAGAATGACCCCGCAGACCAGCATCAACGCCGTTGCAACCAGAGACACCTGAAGAGAAAGCCTGAGGGCAAACCATGCAGAGTCATTCATGTGTTCTTATTCCATTTTGCTTTCAAAATGATATCCCAGTAAGCATTCGGACTGAGACCGCGAAAGCAAGCGAGCAGCGATGAGACTGTACATTCAGTACGTCGAATCGCGGCACAGCGAAGCTGACAAAGGTATCAGTTTGAATGCGA
>LKPX01000030.1 GCA_001443525.1 Desulfobacteraceae bacterium RAAP-1
AGCTTCGCTGTGCCGCGATTCGACGTACTGAATGTACAGTCTCATCGCTGCTCGCTTGCTTTCGCGGTCTCAGTCCGAATGCTTGCTGGAATATCATTTTGAAAGCAAAATGGAATTAACAGAACGGAATTGACTGAGGAGGTTGAGAGCGATTGACTGGCGATGATCAAAGGTTTGAGGGATATTGGGAAGCCTGTATTCTGCATGGGCTGGCCTGCCAATGGGAGTTTGAGTGTTACGAAATACCACGGGCACTTCGGAACCGTATGCAAAAGCCTTTGTTTGTGTTGAAAGATTTTGCGAATCGTCTTGGATGCTGGACGCCTGAAAAAAGAGAAATAGCATTGAGCAGACGTTTAGTGGCAGAGTATTCCTGGTGTGACATTTGTGAGGTGCTGCGGCATGAAATGGCGCATCAGTATGCCTGTGAGGTTTTAGGGGCATTGCATGAGCCTGCACATGGAGCGTCCTTTCAGAGCGCATGCAGGATATTTCGCGCCAATCCGAGAGCGGCCGCTTCCTATGTTCCTTTGAGCCGACAACTGCATCGCGCTTCACAACAGGATAGTGATAAAATCCGGATGCGCATTGAAAAGCTTTTGGCGCTGGCGGGCAGTAGTAACCCGCATGAGGCGGAATCCGCCATGGTCAAAGCCCATGAACTGATGGCGAAATATGAAACCGATCAGATTGCCCGGCGGACGCAGCGGGAATATTTCAGTGTATTTGTCGGAAAATCTGCGCTCAGACATTTCCGGGAAGATTATGTACTGGCGCATCTGTTGACGGATTTTTATTTCGTGAAAGGGCTGTGGGTGTCATCCTATGTGATCACAAAGAGCAAGATGGGTACGGTGCTGGAAATCAGCGGTACGGCGCAAAATGTTCAGATAGCGAGTTATGTGTTTGATTTTATAACGCAGTATGTCGATACTGAATGGAAACGCTACAATGTCGATCGAAAACTGAACCGGTATCGTAAAACGGATTTTGCTGTCGGGATATTGTCTGGATTTCGTAGCAGACTGGAAATGGATTTATCTAAACGTCAATCTTCCGGGCCATCTCATTTCCTGGTGGCTGTCGAGGATATCTCATTGAAACAGTATATTGCGGTGCGATATCCTCATCTGGGAAGCATCCGGCAGGGGAATATTTCCTGTAATTCAAAAATATTGGCTGATGGATCCGCGATAGGAAAAAAACTTGTTATCCGTAAAGGCGTTACGTTATCGCCGGATCCTTCAGTGAAATTTCTGGAGTAATGGGCAGTTCCAGCGTTACCTTGACGCCGTGTTCTTCCTTTCTGTTTTCCACCTGAATGGCGCCATTGTGAGATTCCATGATGTTTTTAACGATGCCGAGTCCCAGTCCTGTTCCCTTTTCTTTTGTCGTGAAAAACGGATTCCAGATTTTTTCCAGCACAGCATCGGAAACACCACTGCCTTCATCTTCAATGCAGACGGTAATTTTTTGTGAAGTGGATTGAATGCTTACCAGAGCGTTCCCGCCTTCAGGCATGGATTGTACGGCATTCATCAGAATATTCAGAAATGCCTGATACAGCATATCGGCGTCCGCCATAATTTCAGGAAGGTCAGGAGCATAATTTTTGATGATTGCATAGCCATCGCCCTGAATCTGTGGTGTCAGAAAAGTAATGTTTTTATCTAAAATATCTTCGATACGGCACGGAACGCGGTTGGGAATTCTGGGCTTGGCGAAATTTAGAAAATCTGTGATGATATTGTTAAGACGGCTGGATTCTTCTACAATGATATCAGGTATGGTGCTGGACGGGTCAAACGACGCCATTTTTTTCTTCAACAGTTCCGCTGAACTTCGGATAATACCCAGGGGATTACGGATTTCATGGGAAATACCCGCGACCATGCCTCCCAGAGAGGAAAGGCGTTCCGCCTGCGCCAGTTTTTCCTTTAAATTAAGCTGTTCGCGAGTGCGTTGTTGGATAATGGACTCTCCCCGCTGCACCACATAAATCAACACTCCCAGCAGGATGCTCATTACCACGGTGCAGGTAATAATTACCAGCAGTTGGTAGCTGAGGATGGTTTGATAATCCTCAGAGATATCCTGAACGATTTCAACAACTCCTAGTACAGGACCCGAAATACGCAGAAACTGCCGTTCCGCACGGAGCGGTGCAAAGGTTGTCAACCAGCTCTCTTTGGGGAAACCCAGAGGAATTTGCCAGAAATTACCGCGCTGCACCAGTGTGGAAGTTGGAATTCCTGACATGGCGTATTTATAACTCGTGCCCCCCATATTTTTTTTGCCGATCAGTTGCTTGTCAAAACTGTAGGATATGGTGTTGTTGGTGTCGTAGATATTAACCATTTCAACTTTAAAACTATGCAGTGTGCTGCGGACAATCGTATCCATACGTTCGAACTGTTCGGGATTGCTGAGCTCAATTTTACCGAATTTCAGAACGACAGGGATGATGAACTGCAAAAAAACCTGATGATTCAGATTTTCAACCAGCACCAGAGCGTAGTCTTCACTTTTCTTGAGCTGCATGCTCCTTGCCCAGTGAATATTGAGAATGCTCAGGATCAATGCGCCGATAAAAATGGCGACCATGCTGATGATAGTGAAATATTTGACCAGCCGGAACGGCTTTGATTTTTCAGTTGCGGATAGTGATGGCATGGACTGGAAAAGCACTTTTGCATTACGAAGTTGTCAAATTTAAGTAGTCTATGAAACGCAGTTATCAAAGTCAAGAAAATGTCAGAATTCCAGTGTAAATTTATTGGCGGAGCGGAAAAATATTCTGAAAACGGAATAATTTATTGAGTAATCCAAAAAAATTATTGACTAATTCCGGAATAACAGGCAATGGTGAACCCGTTCGAATTTGAATTTGTATGATGGTGTTGACTGGTTTCAGCATTATATAACCCAATACTCAGCTTTATTTTGCCATGCCATTTACCCCCAAAAATCATTTGATTGGTCTGGATATCGGTTCTAAAACACTTAAAATAAGTGATGTTTTTTGGAGCCGGAAAAAAGGATATACGCTGAATAAATTCGGCATGATCAATATTCCCAATGGTGTTATTGAAGATGGAGTTATCAAAGATCCTGAAACAATTGCAGAAGCCATCCGCGAGTTGTTTGGCTCCCAGAAGGTGAAAAATAAAAATGTCGCGGTTTCCATTGGCGGATATTCGGTGATTGTAAAGAAAATTCAAGTTCAGAGCATGACGGACGTAGAGCTTCAGAGTGCTATACACCTTGAAGCGGAACAATATATTCCCTTTGATATCAATGATGTGAATCTCGATTACCAGATACTCGGAGAAAGCTCGACGGTCGCTAACAGACTGGACGTCATTCTGGTGGCCGCCAAGAAAGATCTGGTGAATGAGTACGTCAATCTTATGGAACTTGCCGGGCTTAATCTGTGTGTGATTGATGTGGATGCATTTGCCTTGCAGAATATCTATGAAGTCAACAATGATGATACTGAAGGCGTGGTGGCGTTGATTGATGTGGGGGCCAGTAAGACGTCGCTGAATATCCTCAATGGGAATTCATCGCTTTTTATGCGGGATGTGGCGCTGGGCTGCAATCAGATCAACCAGAAAATTGCGGCTAAGGCATCCTGTTCCCTGCAAGACGCCGAGACAATCAAACTTGGCGGAAAATCAGCCCGGATCAAACCTCAGGATATCCAGTATATCGTTACCTCAGTCATCAGAGACTGGTGCCTTGAAATACGGAGAGCCATAGATTTTTTTTATTCCACATTCCAGGATGATCAGATCAGGAAAATTTTAATCAGCGGCGGTGGCGCCAATATCGGGGAATTCAAACAATCTCTGGCAATAGAAGCGGGTGTGGCGGTCGAACCTCTTAACCCTTTCGCCGCATTTTCCATTGATGATCGGATCGATCCTTCGTTTCTCAATGAGGCGTCTCCCCAGGCTGCTATTTGTATGGGGCTTTCCATCCGGAGAACAGATGACAAATGATACGGATTAACCTTCTGCCTTTCCGCAAAGCGCGCGCCAAGGAAAATGTCCGTCAGCAGATTTCTGTGTTTCTTCTGGCGGTTGCGTTGCTGACGCTGACGATGTCTTATATTGCAATGTACTGCAACCGTAAAATTGCCGGTATGGACGAGCAGATCAAGAATGACCGTCAGCAGCTCGAAAGTTTGAACAAGCTGACGAAAGAAATCAGCGAAATCAAAAAAAATCTGGAGATCATCAAGAAAAAAACAGCAGTTATCAAAGACCTTCAGCTAAACCGTAATTCATCAGCCATGCTTTTAGATGCTATGACCTATATGGTGGTTCCGAACCGAATGTGGTTTACCAGCCTTTCTGACATGGGGGCTACGGTCGATATTGTGGGCATGGCCCTTGACAACAAGACGGTAGCGGATTTTATGGTGCGGCTTGAAACATCAGGACTGTTTTCTGCAGTTAACCTCAGGACATTGAAACAGCAAACCATAAGAAATGTGACAATTAAAAATTTTGCTGTTTCCTGCACCAAAATAGTAAAATCTGTGTCTGCGCCTGCTGGCAAGGCGGTTAAAAAATGAAACTACCCGGCATATCCATGAATTCTGTAACAGAACCGACAGTCGAAAAAATTGCCAGCCTGAGCCGTGTACAGCGTATTCAGGTTTGCGTTGTTACCGGAATCCTGCTGATGGGTTTTTTTTCATATTTCTTTTTTTATCCTCAGTATAATAAACTGGACGCGCTGTCGAATGAACTTCGTACTACAGAAAAACAACTGGCAGATGCTCGTACGTCTGCCAGTCAAATCAACAGGTTCCGCCAGGAAATGAAAGCCGCCGAGGATGAGTTCAAAATTTCCCGCAGCGCGCTTCCAGACAAAGAGGAAATTCCCTCACTGCTGACCAGTATTTCCCAGTCCGGTCATGACATGGGCTTAGAGTTTCTGTTGTTTGAACCCAAACCGGAAATACTGAAGGATTTCTATGCAGAAATACCGGTGGATATTACAGTGTTAGGGTACTATCACAGTGTCGGTGGTTTTTTCGATAAGGTCGCTAATTTATCGCGAGTCGTAACGGTCAGGAACATCAGGATGGCGCCGTCTAAAGATGGGAAGCTGATGACGACCTGTCAGGCGGTTACCTATAAGTTCGTGGAACCAAAGCCCGCTCCTGTAAAAGGAGCAAAACCGTAATCGTTGACGGCAAAGCATGCGTAATGTTCCAATTCCGGCATTATGCAGCATGTAGGCTTTTAACGAAGTCATCATGGTTGCTGTAGATGTTTTCGTTCAACATTATTTTATGGCAAACTGGAAGTATATGAACCAGCTATTCCGAACATGTCTGAGCGTCTGCTGTATTGGGATACTGGCAGGTATTGTGGGGTGTAGCAGCAAACCGCCAGCGCCGCCGCCCAAAGCGGAAATTATTCGAAAGAAGATCGCTGTCCCCGCTGAAAACGTGAAACCGTTGTCTCCGGCGCCGGCTGTGACGTCAGAGAAGATACCGGCGGATGGCACGCATCCGGCTTCCTCACCAGAGGCGCTTCCGCAGAAACATTCGACGGGTGACGTTTCAGGCATGGCAGAAAAGTCATATGACTCTGCAGCGTTTACAACCTATAATCCGGCAGGAAAAATTGATCCTTTTGTTCCACTCATTAAAGATGAACCTCCTCCAGCCAAGGCTGCTCAGTCTCAAAAGCTCAAGAAAGAAAAACGTGTGCCGACATCGCCGCTTGAGCTGGTGGATTTAAGCCAGTTGAAGCTGACGGCCATTATACACACGCCTTCCGGAAACAAGGCAATGGTGGAGGAAACCAACGGCAAGGGGTATGTTATCGGTGTAGGAACGTATGTCGGCACACATTCAGGAAAAGTCATCAGCATCCAGAAAGACAAAGTCGTTGTAGAAGAAGAGATCGAGGATGCTTTGGGGAATTCAACCCTTCATAACTCAGAACTCAAGTTTCAGAAACCTTCTGGAGAATTTTGATGAAAGCGCAACAAGTCAGAATTTGGATGGCAAAGCAGCAAGTTCAGGCTATAAATTTTATTCGGGTAATGGTATTGATGTTCGCAGTGGTTATGGTGGTATCATGCGCTACTGAATCCCGCAAATCGTCTGAACAGGCAGAATCTCGGCAGGAACAGAAGACATTACGGCAGATTACGGGTATTCAGACATATCGGGATGCAGATGCCGTGGTGGTAAATATTACAGGAAACAGTTCACTGTCTTACACGTCCATCAAGCAGAAGAAACCGTTAAGCGTCGTTCTGTATTTTCCAGAAACATCTGTCGCCTCCCTGGCGCCGGCTATCCCTGCAGATGCCGATGTCATCCGTCATATATCGGCTTTAAAAATGGGGGATATCCAGACTTCCAAAATTGAAATAGAACTGTCTCGTGATGTCCCATATCAGGTGAAACGGGACGGCGGTAATTTAAAGGTGACATTTGATACCAGGGCAGAGGCCGCTGCTGCTGTGCCGGATGAGACAGCGGTGCATGAGACGGTGCTTCCAGAATCTTCTCTTCAGACGGCCTCTGCGGACAATACTGCTGCAACGCAGGCAACGTTGACCCGGACATATCCTGCCGGAGATTCTCAAAAAGCGAAGTCCGGTATAAAATCCTCTGGAAGACCAGGCGATGCATGGGTAAACCGGATAGATTTTTCCAGCGACAGCGGTGGAAAATCTACCGTGATTGTGGGTACAACCCATCCAGTGGAATATCGTATGGAGAAGGTATCGACCAATAAGCTTCAGTTGCGGCTCAGGCATACCCATATTTCCGACTTCCGAAAACTTCCGCTGATTACCACCCGCTTCCAAAGCGCCATTGATCGAATCCGTCCAATGCAGTCTCCCAAAATGAAATCAGATTCTGTTGTCGCCATCGACCTTCGGGAGGCGGTGCCCTATACGGTTGAAAAACATGGCAATGTCATTCGAATACATTTTAGCGCTTCCTCTTTGCCGCCTCGGCAGGAGGTAATGCCGCCCCCGGTTTTTGTGGGAAAGGCAGATGAAACGCCATCTGCGGCAAAATCTGTCACAACCTCGGCGGCGCTTCATCATGAAACGGCCGTGGCGTCTTCGGAAGAACATCCTAAAGTTGCGGCTGATAATCTCCGGTCGGATATATATCGCGATGATGTTCACAAGGAATATAAGGGCGAAAAAATCGGCATTGATTTTTTCGATACCGATATCCGAAATGTTTTCAGACTGCTTGCGGACTACAGCAAAGAGAATTTCGCCATTGATAAAGACGTTCAAGGGAAGGTCACACTGGCGCTGGATAAGCCGGTTCCCTGGGATCAGGTGCTGGATCTTGTCCTTAAAATGAACCAGCTTGATATGGTGCGGGACCACGGCATTATCCGGATAGCCAGACTTGAAACTCTCAGGCAGGAAGAAAAAGCCAAACAGGATCTTTTTGAGGCTGAAAAAAAAGCAAGGGCTCAGGTGATGGAACTGGAACCTGTGGTTACGGAGTATATTCCGGTCAATTACGCAAAAGCTCAGGCGGAGATGTTGCAGCATGTTAAAGGCATGATCACTCCCAATCGTCCGGATTGTTCCATTACGGTAGATGATCGTACCAACCAGTTGATCGTTACGGATACTGTCAGTAAAATAAAACAAATCCGAGAGGTTGTTCAGAGGCTTGACAGAGTTACTCCCCAGGTCATGATCGAAGCCAAGATTGTTGAGGCCAGTACCGATTTCAGCCGTGACCTGGGCGTCGGATGGGCGACAAACGGCAGTTTTGATGCTTCCGCCGGTAATTATGGTTATACGGGTGTGGTTAATTATCCGGGCGCTGCAGCGAATCTTAGCTCAGCAACAACAGGAGGGGTGTTAGGTCTCAACTTTACCCGGATCGGTAATACGCCGCTTCTTATAGATGCTCAATTAAACGCTATGGAAAGCAAAGGCGAGGGGAAGATTGTATCCGCCCCCAAGATACTGACGATGGACAATAAAGAAGCCACTATCGAGCAGGGCGTGGAAGTAGGGTATTATGTGCCTCAAACAGGCAGTGGCGGGTCCGCGACTACGACCACCCAGTTTAAGAGAGTCATGCTCAATCTCAAGGTGACGCCTCATGTGACGCTCGATCACCGGATTTCTCTTAAAATCGATATCAATAAAGATGATGTTCAAAGTTATACCTCTCAGGGAATTCCGACCATCGCTTCCAAAAAGGCCAGTACAGAGCTTTTGCTGGATGATGGCGACACACTGGTGATCGGCGGTATTACTAAAGTATCGACGAATACTACGGTTGCAGGCATTCCTGCACTTAAAGATATACCGATTCTCGGATGGCTGTTCAAAACCAAGAAAGATGCCAAAAACAATCAGGAACTGCTCATTTTTATGACTCCGCGAATCGTCCAGCTCGAACAGCGGCCACTTCCAGCGGATGCGACCGGCGCCGGCATTGGAGGAAATGGCGCGTAGTATATCTGTTCCGCCCCAATGCGGGCTTTTTACGAAGCCGTCCAATCTCACCTCTTCTCCCTAAAAAGAGGTGAGATTGGGTTTCATGCCGATGATTTCCCGCCTTCCCAATTCCCGAAGAAACAGCGTCACGCTGATTTCCGCTTCTCTGTCATTGAGGCGGTGTGCCGCGGCAAATGCCGCCGAAATATCCAGAACAGATGCCGTCCCATCTATCATATCCCACACATGAGTGCCGAGAATGTCCAGTTGAAGTTTGCGAGTCTGGCAAGGTGCATCGGAAGTTTGGGCGTGTCTCTGAAAAATCCGAATCCATGGCTTTATTTTTACAGGGTACGACAGGATTACTTCACCGGTTGTCTCCTGTCGGGATTCTGATACAGCGGGGTTCCGAACGGGCAGACAGTTCAGTGCATCAGTCCGGTTGAGTGATTGAGCATTCATAATGGGATATAATCTGTTCAAAGAGATTGTAATCTATAGTGCTGCGGCTTTCCGCCTTGACAGCCAGAATACGATTGGTTTCCGGATAATGCCGGATATAAAATTTAAAATTTATATCTCGAAGGAGCAGCCTGACAATGCGGGATTTTTGCACAGGTTTGGTGTTAAATTCAATCCAGTGAGGATTAACAATGTGTTCTATTGCATTTTGAGGGCATATTTTCAGCGAGACAGCAAATTCTGACAGACTTTTACCGGATAGCAATGTCGATGCAGGCCCCCAGCGATAGAGCGTAACATCCTGTTGGTTTCCCTGGAAACACAGGCTTATGAGTCCGATGGTAAACTGGTATGAACGAAGATCAAACGTTGATGGCAGTATGAAGCGAATGTCAAATACAGACCAGTATCGGCGGTTATCCGCCGGGTGGTCTTGGAATGACGATAGAATGAAAGCCATCGAGCTTATTTCATATTGAACATCTTGCTTCAAAAACATCTGAATCATAGAAATGCGACGGCAAGATGCGCAAAACAGAACGCATCCATATGTGCAGCTATCGGAGGATTTGCAGGTAAACCAGTTGGCGTCGTAAGCAGATACTGCTGCACTCAGTTTTGAGGCTGGCGTCCATGGTTGAACTGGAGCCCGATGTTGATGTTGAAGTCGGGCGTACAGTTTTTTCTGATGTCGTGTTTGCGAAAAAGATGTGGGAATATCTCTCCAGCTTATTTCCATACGTGGTTCGAAGCGAGTTCCCAACATCAGGTAGGAATGACCGATAGTGGCGATCTCCCAGTCAGCCGGTTTCTGAAAAGAAACACCATTCCACGCAATTGTATTCCACACACAATTCTCCGTATCCGGTTATAATTTATCTGGGGAGCAGTTTGTCCCAATTCGGTTGCGAATTGGGATGTTGTGGAGATTGCAAACTGCTGCTGGCAGGGTGTGCTTTTTCATAGCACTGGCGATCTTTGTCAATGGCATCGATCAGGGTTAATTTTACGGAATTGCCGATCTTTTCATCGGTGTCGAGCTTGTTATGTTGTAAAATCAAGCTGATGTGATTTCCTTTGCTATCAACAAACGACCATTTCCAGGTGATGACGATGTGAAATGGATCTCCGCGCCATTCTGCTGCTTTTCCGAATTTCGTTTCATATTGGGCCAAGAGCGTATCAAAAAAAACTTTGCTGTCATCAGCATATTTGAGCTTGATACGAACGATCTTATTGGGAACGGCACAGGTTCCATAAGCCACCAATCCCGATTTAAATTCGGTTGTTTCCTTGATGGCCATTTCCCGGATATTTTCGGCATACCGGATCGGCAGGGAAGATTCCATATTCAACTGGGATTTGTATTCAGAGATGTCAGCGCCCAGCATGAAACCGCCGAGCTGATGAGGTGCAGAAATCGCCAGGCAGGTATGACCTGAAAAAAGAATGCCCCACAGGGTTAGAATGGTCAGAATATATTTCATTTCGGCCTCTTTTAATACGTTAAAGTTATTAGTACGGGAGTCTGCCCAACGATTTCAGTATCAAGGCGAATCCCATGGCAAACATGCCTGTCAGCCCCATCCCGCAGGAAAAACCGGCGAGAAGCACCGGCGCGTATTGACGCCACATGGCGCCGTAACGTTTCAGAAAATAGAAACGTCCTAGAAACGCCCCGATAACTTCCAGAATCAATCCGTGAGGTGTACTCTGACCTAATCCTCGGACAATGCCATATATCAGCAAGGTTGGCAGCCCGAATATTGTCAGTGCTGTATAGGTCAAAAGACCGAATCCCAGACCTGACAGTACATACATGCCGTTTAATGCCTGATAGAAAAGGGAGTTGCCTTCCAGTGTCGATGTCTGCATCAGCAAACTGTTCAGTGCCTGAAGATGCCAAAGCTTCTGTGCAAACGGATAGCTGCTGGAAGGAATAGGGGCCAGCTTCCAGATAAACTGGGAAAAAAGCAGGCTGGCGATCATCACCACAGGGAACACCACCAGTTCGGATTTGATGACGCCGCGGATGCTGGTGCCCGTCAGTTCTATTTCCCGAAAATCTACCGTGGCTTTTCCGTAGTTATGGATAGGAATGGGCGCATACCAGATTTCGATGCCGTGATACCCAAAAAATCTGGCACCGGCAATAAAACTGGCTTCCCGCACCATCGGCAGATTTACGAACTGACCGGCAACGCCTTCCATGCGGGCGCTGATATAAGATATGACAGGAGTATAAATAAACCCATATCCCAGAAAAAAAATCCAGGGAAAGCTGGGAACGAGCCAGACGCATAAACTCACATAGGAAACGGTGGAAAATACATAAATGCCGACAGCGATCCAGATATTAAAATCGCCTCTGCCCTCCGGCGGGTGAAATAAATTTTTAAGACTGCCGTGAGTTCCCTTTTGCTCTTTGCGAAATGAAGATATGACATGCCAGATTCCCACGCACCCGATGGCCAGCCCCAGCCCGATACCAAAACTCATATAAAAATCGAAATTATTGGCAAAAACAGTGTCAACGGTTTCCATTCCCGGATGCCAGCGGTGAAGAATGCCGTGATGGTAGAGTATGGGGTTGGCGATAATAGTAATAACCAGCCCCGCCAGCCCGCCGATCACTGCCCAAAACGGCAATACCATACCGATAAAAAACAGCCCCAGATCCAGTTGAATACCAGTTGCGACTGCAGGCAGTATGGCTTCTGTCTGCCGGGTCAGCTCGATCCAGGGAATGGGGATAAGCTGGATGGGTTCGGTAAAAAGCAACCCCGATACCGTCGGTAACAGAACGTAAACAGCACCGAATAAAAGCCCTATAACGCCTCCGATGGAAAACACCCGCCATTTCCACCCCTTTTTCCGATCTTCCGTGGACTCCGCCAGCGCCATGGTGCCCAAGGCGCCCACTGGCGCCATAGGAAAGGGAAGTTTTTCGACATCCGACGTAATTCGGTACAATACATAGCCCAAGCCGAAATGGTCGATTCGTTGAATGATCTGGGAGCCAATCAGCAGGAGAATGGGAACCATCCAGTCTCTGTGAAAAAATGTGCGCTCTATCAGGGAAGTGGAGCCTGGTGCAGGAGCTACCCAGTGAGGGATATATTCCGTAAGTCCGAGCATTTTGGCGGCATCGGACTGCACCAGATATTGATTCCACAAAAGACCATGGAAAGGTGATGCCATTGCCGCGCCGGCCATATAATACAAAATGAAGATTTCCTGCTGCTTCAAATCAGTATAGGATCTTTTGGCAATTTCCGCAAACAGGATGATAGTTACCCAGCGGGCGGCGGGACCGATACCCGTCCCAATGACCAGTTGGAGATACATACTTCCCGGCATCATCAGAAAACCGATAAAAATAGCGCCGATAACGGTTTTCCAGTCAAAGCCTTCCTCGAACCGATCAGGTGTGCTCAGAAGCTCCCGGTATTCTTTAAGCTCTTTGTCTTCGTACATGTAATTGATCCGAGAATCGTAAGTAGTAACAGGTCAATAATGGTAACGTAATAGCCGTTCAGAATCAATCCGGTAACACCAGATAGCTGGAATTTCCCCACAATCCAACGATTGCCCAGAATCCGCCCATAAGAAAGTCTCCGATAATGAGACCGATAAAAAAATACCGCAGTTTCTTGAACAGGGAAGTACCTCCGTAGCGCATACAGACGGCATTGCACAGCCATCCCAGAAAAAAACTGAACCAGAGAATACGCATGGCGGAACTGTAAGCGGTCAGATACCCGATAGGATGAATTGGCCACCAGTATATCCAATGATAACATATGACCAGAATCGCCATTACCACTGCGCCGGCTACGGCAAAGATTGTAACCCAACTGCTGCTGTCCGGATGGGTGTGTATGATCGTCTGAGCGTTTTGATACACACCGACAGTGGTTTGGGTAGCCCAGTCGAGATTGAGTTCCCGAATGCCGAACTTATAGCACAGAAACAGCATGGAAACAAAAGATGCCGCGACTCCGGCGACAATGGCGACGGCAAGACCTGCGAAAATCATCCGTTGATGGCGCAAGCCGCTGGTCACTTTTCTGGCATGAAGCAATGATGGCATTAAAGACTCCCGAAGATCCAGAAACAGCACTTTCTGGATGACAGCAGCCAGAAGAATGCTGAATCCGCTGAAAAAACGGGGGCCGAGCAGCGCAGTGATGCCATCTGTCGGTGCGGCGGTTAACGTGAAGTAGGCCACGCCCCCTTGACATATCACACGTGTTGCGACGATCATTGTCAAAAAACAGGCCATCAGGAAAATAACGGCTACCCAGAAAGGCATTCCAAAATAGTGACACCAGGCGACGAGCGCCAGAAAACCGATCACCAGTATCCAAAAAGAAACTCTTAATGAAATCCATTCTGTTTCCGGGTGTGCATCTTGTGCAAGACCGACGGCCTGGCGGATGACATCTATGATATGCTGCCTTCCCAGCCAGAAAATGAATATAAAAAAAACGATATAGGCGCCGATCATCTGTGTTTCCTCAGGTCTGGCAAGGGTCGGCCCGAAAGTAGTACCTAAGGCGGCATCCGGGATGGTGTAACCCAACAGCGCCAGAATTCCGATTAACAACCCTCCTAAGAGATAAAAAACCCAGAAGGAAAAAGAAATCTGTCTGGATGTCAAAAAAGCAAAACCAATAAACGCTGGATAGATATAGATTTTCAGCTTGGTAAACCCTGAAAATATTCCCTGATGTGAAAAATAGGGGCCTGCCAGAATCAATGTCGGAAATTGAGGTACGGATGGAAAATAAAAATTGAGTCCGTTCAGCAGATGAAGCGCTACCGGGATCAAAATTCCAACAAGCGTATAGCGATTAGAAAAAAAAGCCGTTAACTGACGTTGATCCAGCGCCTCTTCAAGAAGCTGCGGAAGCTGAAGCAGGGGAAGGTTCATCCGCTCGTAATGCAGCCATTGACGGCTGACAAGGTTCACGATGCAGATCATGAGAGTGTAGCAAAGTAAGATGAAGCCGCTCCAGATGGCCAGAGGCATCGACCATGCACTCCAGGGGATATGGGAAATCACTTCCAGCCACGACATTTGCCTGCCGCCGGGAAGCCCGTCATACAGCAGCCGGATTGCCTGCATGTTTTGTGGATACCAGAGCTTGGGCAGAAGCGGCCACAGACTTTCTTCCCATCGGTTTTCAGGACTGGCGAAGTGAAACGGTGCTGTCAGGTTGATAAAAAAGGTGCGGACAAGCCCTGTGTAGGCAATTCCGGAAATCAGCACCATCAATATCCAGGCGGTCAACAGCTCTTTTCCGCTCAGCAGCATCCGGTTGCGGAATATAAGCCTGAAACCGCCCGTTATGAGGGTCAGTATCAGCAGAATGACAAACGGCGCCAACGGGAAATGTCCGCCCCCCAGGGGCGTTCCCTGTAAAAAAGCATTGTTATAGGGAGTTGCGATGCAAATGATAATCGCCAGAAATATCCCTATGATGACAGCGCGGCTTCGAATTCTCTCTGTGGATGGGGAATCAACATTCAACGCTTCACTCTCCAGATATAATTATAAGGTATATATTCCCGAATGCTTTTTAGGGTCAAGCATAATCCGTAAAGTATTTGCAATAAGAGGAAGCGATCAAAGAATCCGCATACCCATGCTGGATGCTACCAGTTCGGTGGCAAGTCTTGCCGTCTTGTTCCGGTTATCCAGGATGGGGTTGAGCTCCGCAATGTCAAGAGAGCCCATGCAGCCGCATTCGGCGATAGTTTCCATGATCAAATGGATTTCCCGGTATGTCAGTCCGCCGGCGACCGGCGTTCCGACGCCTGCAGCAACAGAAGGGTCCACACTGTCCAGATCCAGACTGACATGGATGTGATCAACGTGCCTCAGCGAGTCCAGGATGCTTCGAATGGTCTGATGGGCGCCGTTACGATCAATATCGCTCATGGTGTATACCGGAAGGTGAAGATATTTTACGGTTTCCTTTTCAAGAGGATCGATCTTCCGGATGCCTGCCAGGGCGCAGCTGTCGGGCTGGACTTTAGGGGCAAATCCCATGAGCTGAGTCAGTCTGGGATGTCCGAGTCCCAGGGATACGGCTAGAGCCATGCCATGAATATTACCTGACGGTGACGTGGCCTCAGTATTCATATCCGTGTGGGCGTCAATCCATATGAGGCCTAAAGATTTCTGGACACTTCGGCAAAATGCGGCAATCCCTGCAATTGAACCAATGGCCATGGAGTGGTCACCACCCATGCAAAGTGGGAAGTGTCCGTTTTTCAGCGAGTTTTCGACGCTATTCGCCAGCATTCCGGAAGTGCGTACGATTTCATCCAGATACCTGAGGCTTGGATGCGTCAGCGTTTGGTGCTCTCTGGGATGAATGGGAATGTTGCCTCTGTCCTGAACCTGATATCCCAGAAGTTCCAGTTCCTCGATGATGCCGGCGATGCGAAGCGCAGATGGCCCCATGTCCACACCACGGCGGTTGGCCCCCAGATCCATGGGAAAGCCTATCAGGTCAATGTTTTTCTTGAATGGTGTCATAGCAATTATCCTGTTGTGGTTCAGAAGGAATATCCAATGGAGAAATGCAGTCGTCCCGGAGCTTCACCGGGTTCCGGATGCAGATTGAATCCATAAACCAGTCCAATGGGTCCTATAGGGGTGATGTATCGGAGTCCAAAACCGGCGGATGTTCGGAATCCATCCTCGATGTTGGGAGCTTGATACCGGCTGAGTGCTCCGGTATCTACAAAAAGATCGAGTTCCAGATCATGGCCCATATCGATCCTGCCTTCAAGGGTTTCGGATGTGGAGGATAACCCTCCAACGGGGGTGTGGGTGCTGTCATAGCGCAGCATGTTTTCATCGAAACCCCGTACATTGGCGGAACCTCCGAGATAAAAAAGCTGATCCGTGGCTACAATCCGCTGGGCATTCATGGGTTCCATGTATCCCCATCTGGCTGCGCACGCCAGAGTCAGGCGGGGCAGGGGGGTTATGTAGGTGCGGATATCGAGCCTGTATCTGATAAAATCATCCAGATTACTGTCCATGCCGTTGGAGACATCCATATAGCCTGCGGCGAAGATGCCTTTGGTGGGTCTGACAAAAGAGTCTCTGGTATCGTATTGCAGCTTGGGGCTGAGTACCATGAGACTTCTGGGGTCTACGGAATTGGGAGAAAGATTGTCTGTCCAGTAAGTCTGAACGGTGGATTTTGGGTTTTCATAGAGTTTCCGCTGCTCAGCCCCCAGAGACAATCCTGTGCTGAAATGGTTCTGCCAGTTTCGTGAAAATGACAGAGACGACCCCATAATCCGGATGCCAAAGCCCTGGTTGAATTCAGATCGGTCTTCTGAATATACAGAAGCATCCGCAGAAACGCGGGTTTCCAGAAATCTGGGTTCGGTCAATCCCGTTTCAACCTTATATCCGATCTGGCTGACCTCGGTTTGCGCCCAGGACTTGATGTTATCTCCCCATAAATTACGGTCTTCAAAGCGGGTATGTGCAAAAGCGCCTTTCTGTGTTTCATAGCCGACGCCGGCGTCCAGCACGTAGGGCTTGGCTTCCTCCACCTCAATGACCAGGTTGATTCGATGTGCTTTTTCTTTCAATCCGCAGGCATGAAACTGTACCGAATGTATAATTTCCATACTACGGATGTTTTTCTGACTTTTAAGCACTTTTTTCAGGGAAAATGGGTCTCCGGTACGGATTTCCATTTCGTTTTTCAATACGCGTTTCTGCGTGATGAAATTTCCGACAAACGTGATATCTCCCATTGTTACAAACGGGCCTTCGTCAACGATATATTCGATTTTGGCCCGTGAAGGATGATCTGAATACACGACTTTGTCCTGAATCTGTACGTAGGGGTGGCCGGTGTCGGAAACCATATCGCTCAATGTGTTTTTATCGTTTTTCAGAGAGTTCTCATCAAAAGGTATGCCAGTTTTTAAAGAAAGACTTTTCAGAGCGTTTTGTCGTGAAATTGAATGAAGCCCGGAAATGGCAATGTCACTGACCCGTGTTTGGGCGTGTTCGTGAATGTCAATAGTGATCGCAGCTTTCGTGTGATCCGGAGAAAAAACGATATCGGGGGTTACTTCCGCCGAACGGTATCCTTTGGAAAAATACAGCGCGGTGATAGCCTGCGTGTCTTCCCGAAGGGTTTCGGGCACCCAAACGCCGCTGTTGAAAATGCCTCGTGAGCGGGAAAGAATCTGACCTTCGATGCTTCCGATGGGCAGATCATGATTGCCATGAATCGTGATACGGTCAATTTGTGTTTTAGGGCCTTCCTGGATATGGATATAAACCGGCTTTTCGTTAGTGTGCGATGTGCCTGTCGCATCGCCTTCGGTAATGGTTACCTGAGGATTCATATATCCGGCGTTGTTATATCTGGCTTTGATTTTGTGGATGGAGAGGCTGATGCCGGTGTCGTTGATTTTCCCTTCCGAGGAAAACACCAGATCGGTGGCTAAGTCACTGACTGAGATATGCTTATTTCCAGACCAGATAAACCGGTAGTGAACGTTTTCCATGACAGTGATATCCATATTTACATCGAAAGGTTTTCCGGGAATGGGCGTCAGTTTGTAGTAAATCCGGGCATCCAGATATCCATGACGCCAATACAGTGAGGACAGTTTGTGGATATCTTTCTGGATGTCGCTTTCAATCAGACGTCCGGAAACTCCAGGTAGCAGGGATTGACGCCAGGTCGTCATCAAGGCTTTCAGACGAAATGCAGAAAATATACGAACGCCTCTGAAACGAATCTGAGCCAAATGCCGGAAATTCCCCTTGTGAAGAGATATCTGAATTCTGCTGTTCATTCCGTCTGCATCCGGAAGCGGTTGAATGGTGACGGAAGGATGTATAAATCCCTGCTGTTTCAGATACGTGATGAGGCGTGATGTCTGTTCAGGGATGGCATCAGGTTCCAGGACAGCGCCTGTGCGAAGCGTGATGATGCCGATGATGCTGCGTTCGGATAGTGGGAAAGCACCATCCACCTGAATATCGGTGATCCGGGATTGCTGGCTGCTCTGTATGCAGGATGTGTCATTTGAAGCGGCTTCCGGTATGGAATAAGAGGATTCCATTGGCGGTCTGGATTCCGCAGCGCCGGATCGGGCGGCAAAACATGGCGCATGGTTTCCCAGAATCATTGCCAGAAAGAAAATAGCCGCCAATCCGTGTTGTGCAGGGCGACAACGAGCAGGAGCGGATGTCCGTATTCTGTATCCGGCCGGCAAGGCGGGCTGAAGCACTTTCAAAATGCCCTTTCTATCGGAATTCATGACGGTATTTGAATTCACCACCAAAAATCCCCTGATTATCCTGAAATCCGCTCAGCAGCAGATTTTCAACCAGCATATATTCGGCGATAGCCGTTTGGACTGTTTCACCCTGCCGGTTTTCCACAGTGTATTTCAAAGTGATTTGAGGGGAAATGACTTTGCCAAGCGTTACCTTCAGCGGGTCGTCATTGACATATCGTGTTTGTCCGGTGGTATCAACGTCCAGGATATCCAGGCCGGAAATCTTTTTCAGATCGCTGCCTACCGATGCAGACAGCAGATCCGCAAGCATTTTCTGGGATGAAGATGTTTGCCCTGTGGTTGTGGACAGTGACGTTCGCGCTGTCTTGCCCATGATCAGCAGCGACAGCAGATCGTTGTCATCCAGAAAAGGAGAAGAAGACAGTTTCAGGTTTAACTGATTCGTTGGGCCGGAAACATCCAGAAATACGGTCCAGTTTCTGACGCTGGCCTGGCTTTGTATATCCAGCATGGATTCGAGGGTGTAGGGATTGATGAAGTCGATAAAACCCCTTTTAACCGTGAATGTATTGCTCTGATATTGCAGCGTTCCGGAATCGATACGGGTTCTGCCGTGAACGACAGGATGTTGCAGGGTTCCGGTAATACGCATATCCGGGGATAGATGGAGCTGCGCCAGGTTATTGTCCCAGATAAACTGGTTCCGGGGAGGGATCCGGATATCAAGGCGGATGTTCTGAAGAGCCGCCGGGAAAATGATATCGGAGTGAGTCTGAAAGCTCCGATCCCGGGTTATCAACGCTTTCAGCGGGTTAAGATCGACATCTTTGTAGTAAGAGCCTTCCACCAGAACAATATTTCCCCGGATGGCCGCGGATTGCGGGTTTCCCTGAAGGGCCAGATCAGTATCGAGACGCATGTCGAGGGCGTCCGGGACACTGACGGGCAGAGAAGTCCCGATCAGGTGAAAATCCATGCCGTGTATTTGCCAGGCATTCAGGAGCGCTTTTCCGGTCAGGCGGAAGTGTCCGTTATCCAGACCGCCTTCGAAATGTTCTACGGCAATGGCCTGAGGCGTAATGTGAATCCGTCCATTCACATCATGGATTTCCTGGGTTGTGGCGTACAGGGGGAGTCCCGCCTGCTGAATATCCACATTGGCTTCCATATCGGGGTGATTCCAGGAACCCTGAATTCGAGCAGATGCCGTGAGATTTCCCTTCATGCCGGTCAGCGCGGTCTGAAACATTCCCACCGCATGCAAAGGAAGATCGGCGTTGAGGTCAAGTGCCATACTGTGACCGGGGCGGATGTTTCCGGCCAGGAGAACAGAGCCTTCATGAAGCAGCGTCATGCGGTTTTGCGGAATGACAATGGCGTCATCTTGAAACACCAGTTGCAGATTATGACCCTCGACAAGGGGAACATGCCTGGCTTCTATCAAGATATGGGAAAAGCTGGCATTGGCCTTCAGCGCGTCCAGCCTGTCAAGGTTTCCGGAGCTGTTCAGGGTTCCGGAAATTCGGCCGTCCATATCTGGAATGCCAGCGATACGAAACAACGGCCCAAGATCGGTATGTACAAAGTTCAGGGCGACGGTAAAATCTTTTTTCCATATCTGGTATGTGGCCGTACAGAGAATCGGAGATTGTATCCGTATCTGGGCCAGATCGTTCACCGTATCTATCTGGACTTGGGATTTTCCCCAATCGTTGCCATCCCAGCGGAACGGATCCAGTACGGCGCTTCCGGTTATCCGGGGATGATCGAGGCTGCCGTCTCCGGTCAAAGCCAGTTGCAGTTTTCCTTCTACCGGCCATTTCCCCGCCAGCGCGTTGATGTGATTGAGCGACAGAGCGCTGGCTGCCAAATCCAGGTGAAACGTGCGGTCCGCGGCAATCCAGCCCGATGCAGTTATCGGTTCTCCCGGAGTCAGTTCGGCGTGGGCGCTGGAAATGGTCAGGCGGTGATGATCGAATTCGGCCGTTATCCGGACAGATTTCAGCTTCTGGTATCCGGTATCCAGGAGCCCCGATCCCAGAGAAGCGCTTCCGGTCATCTGCTTCAGGTCGCCTTTCACGCTGGCGTTCAGTGAAACTTCGCCTTTAAGGGAATCCAGGAAATCTTCTGCATGAAGACTGTTTCCGATTTCTGTCAGATGAAACGGCATGACAGGGTGGAGCGTGAGACTACCAGGCTCAAAAAGCTGAACCGCGCCTGTAAGTTCCGCATCCGAATGCCGGTTCAGGAGAGACAGTCGCTGAATCTGTACCTGCCCTTTCGAAAGCTGAAATTCTCCGGAGACATTTCCCAGACGGATGGCCTTCACAGAGATATCTTTTCCCTGAAGCCGAAGTGTTCCGGACAGGGATTTGCCAGCGCCTTCTATTTTGCATTCACCGTTAATAGCGCCGTTGATAATGGATGTTCGCAGAAAAGTGCGGGGTGCTACATGATGAAATGTTGCGGCAAACATGAAACGCTCCGGCGTGTCGGCGGACAGTGGAGATTTTACCTGAATGTCACCCTTACCGGTTATTTCTGCATCCTGGTTTTTGATGGACAGTCTGGAAATGTGCAGTGCGCCCGAAGCGTTCATGACTGCGTTTACATCCATATCGCCGAGTTGGATATCCTGAAATCCCAGTTGTCTTGTTTTTAGCTGAATCGAATACTCCGGTTTGTTCAAAACGCCGGAAAACCGGGCCTGCGCCTGAAGGCTTCCGGATGCGTTCCGAATACCCAGAGGCGCCAGGCTTTGGGAAAGATTGCCGGAAAGACAGGCCAGTTCACCGGAAATGGTATCATTACGGGGGCTCCATGTGCCGCTGCCGGTCAGTCGGGTAGCGCCTGACAGAAGATTCAGGGTGCTGATGTGAAGCAAATTGTCTTTCCAACTGGATTCACAGTGGAGTTGAACATCCACTGGTTCGGCAGCGGGATGCCATGTAAAATGGCTGGCATGAATGTCTGCCTGGAGTCCGGCTGTCAATAGGTGATCGGGTGTTTCGTCGCTGTGGATGGAAATATATCCATTGATAATTCCGGATGATGATGCATGAATGCTGGACATATCCGCTGCGGCAAGAGAGAGCAGAAGATGGCCGGAGATTGCGGAGATGTGCCCCGGCGGTAAAAAAAAACCCGACGGAAAGGCCTGGGAGAGATTGGCATCGGCTGTGATGCGAACCGACCCTTTGCCCGCAGGGATGGTTATGGGCTCCATGATAATGGTTCTGTCTTTAAGATGGGCGGTCATCCGGCAATGGCTCAACGAGTATCCGGCGGCTTTGACCGTTTCGCCTGTTGTGATGATGGTGACTTCAGGATTGTGCAGAGGGCCGGAGATAATTGCCGAGGCGTGAATCCGCCCTGAAAACGGCACAGGCCTTTTCAGGTACTGATGCAGATCGTCAAGAAGGGTATCTCCCTCCGCGCTGAGATGGAGCTGCGGATTGTCGAACAGCCGGGAGATATTGCCTGAAATTGTTGCATTCAGCGCATTGGATTTCAGCGTGAATTCGAGAGGGTCGAGTTGTCCGTCATTCAGGGTGGTTTTCAGGGAAATCGAACCGATCGGGGTGGTGATGTCCGGTGTTGAAATATATCCGCCGGTGATGTGTATATCCACGTGTCCGGTTCTGGACAAAACATCTGCGGACAGGTGCATGTGGATGTTTTCCATTTCTGCGGCAATGGCGCGGGATGAATTTTCATACTGGAGACAGCCGTTTGTTATGGATATGCTATCGAATATCAGTGGGATGCCGTTAATGAAGGGCATTTCTGATTCTGCCGACGGAGAATCCGAATAGGAAACGGTATCCGTCCAGTTCGATGTTCCATCCGAATCGACCGATATCCGGATTTGGGGGGTATTCAGTTGCAACGATAAAATACGAAGTTTTCCCAGAAGCAGCGATGTGAGAGATATGCGGGCATTCAGATAGCGGCAGGCGGCAATTTCTTTATGAAACGGATCCAGAACCTGAATATTCCACAGTTCCAACTGCCGTTTGAGCAAAAAAATACGGTGCTTCCGGATGATAACGGTGCCGGCCATATGGCGGTTCAGCTCGGCGGACAACCTGATGCGCGCCTGGTCTGTATTGAGATACCAGGACAGCCCCGCGCCAAGACATGTTCCAATAACGCCTGCCAGGATGATTCCGAAACAGATATGGCGGAGATGTTTTTTCATAAATGTCGGATAATTCTCTAAGCGCGTGGATGCGCCATCGCTCTGCCGCAGAAAGTCAGGCGAAAGGTTACAATGCCGTCAGAAGACGCTGATGAATCTGGTCAAACCCTCCATTGGATTTGTGAAAGCAACATTCTGAAATTATTATGTATGACATGAAAAAAAGTGCAAAAAATTGGGCTTAATCCGCACCCTATACGCACCCAATTTCCGAAAATTTCTATATCATTCAAAACCTCACTTTCTATGTCATAAATACCTTTTAAATTCTTACAGGACAACAATATTTTGACGGATACCGGATTATAATTTCTTCATTGGCGTGGGTTCAGGCAATGGGATACATCGTAGAAGTTTAACCCTGCAACGTAATTTAATGGTTTTTCACAATATATTGTATGTTGTGTTGTTGCTATAACAATATATTGCGTTTATTTCGCTAAGTTGCGTTATGGGGTTAAAAAAGGATGAAAAGGAGACTTCGGGATGGGAATTGTCCAGACAGTCAAGCTCTACAAGCTGTGTGAGATTTATGATCTGCCCGGCTGAAAGCTCAGCCGGGCAGATCAATAAAAAAACCGCGCCACATTGTATTGCCCGCCATGAGATCGTTCAATCTCGATCATCTGGCGCGGTCGGCATACCGCCGTCTGCTTTAAGGAATTCTCTTGACCTTTTGATGAATGGGCAGCGGTTGGATAGAGCAAGGCAGATATTTGGGGAGTCGAAGAATGTCTGGTATGGAATTTCCAGATGTATTGCCGCGGCAATGATGGCGCCGTTCGAAATATACTTTCCGGCCCATGCTTCGATCAGGGGCTTCAGAGAGTAACTGTTCCCGGCCTGGCGGTTTATCGTCTTTATCTGCTTACACTGGGAAAGCCATTTGCAGCAGAGTCTGAAATCTTTCAGATTGTCGGCCAGGTCAGTTCGGTGTCTTTCGAAATCATCACCAGATGTTTTCCAAGAAATCCCCATATCCGTCAATCCAGGTTCCTTTTCCATTGCCTTCATCAAATCCTGTTTGGTCAAATTCATATCTTTTTTCCTTGTCTGTTTCATTACCTGGAGCCAGGCGGTTCATGCAAAACAGAGAACCTTAAAGAGGTTTTTGAGTTGTTCAGCCCGGGCAGACAGGGCCTTTATATCTTCGGCATAAGCCGGATTGACTTGAACGACGCATCGATCCTTCAAAGTGGTTTTAACGAATTCCGGGTCTTTTTGCGCCAGTGCGGCGGCAAGCTTGTCCTTGTTCCAGGATTTCCGAAACTCCACTCCCTTCTCTTGACACAGGCTGACCAGGTCATTTTTCATGAACACAGTTGACAGCCCTATTGGGTTATCAACAGGAAGTAAAAGGCGGCTTTCAGTAATTTCCCTGGCGGTCTGGGGGATGTATAGGCCCATACTTCTGGTAGCGTAATCGGAACAATCAAGGAGGCCTATGGACCCGCTTCCATACCCGACAGATTGAAAGAGGTGCAGCCGGGCACCTACGGAAAGAGAGCGTATTTTCTGCCGGCATTCGCTTTCACCCGGGTCCGCGGCATTCATCGAGTTCTTGTTGAATTGGGGGTAATCCTTCCAGAAAGACAAATCTTCAGCAAACTTCCTGATGAATTTATTTGCTTCCGAGATCAGGCGGTCAATATCGGATTTAGGTTCGAAGTGATAGGCACACAATGCCCGGGAGAACAACGCTGCGAATCTGTCTTTATCCGCGATCCAAAATTGCTTATTCCCACCGCTTTTTCCCGCGATGATCCATAGCGCTTTAAGTTCAAGGAAAGTTTTTTCGTCCTGGAAGAGGATGTAGTTTTTAATCGGGGCATTGATCATTTCGTCAACTATTCCATCTATCCATTCCGGGTTACACCCAAGGCCAGGGCCGCCCTCTATGATCTTTCGCATGAGCTCTTTGATGGATGCTTTATCACCTTTCTTCAGTCGGTCCACGATGAAGCCCGTGAAGTCTGTACATGGCACACGGGATGAAGGGGAGTATCTTTGACTGAGGAAAGGGTATTCAGGATGGCCGAGGCCTGTGATCTGCTTTTCAAGGATTGAGATCGGTGAAGCGGGAGCGGGCTGAGTTTTTGACTGTATTGTAGGGGAGACGATCGGCTTTTCAGATATCGAGATTTGAGATGTAGAAACAGACTGCGCTTGTGGCCGTGCTGCGGGATAGAATTTTTTGCTAAACCAATTCAAGAACCCCATGACTGTCTCCTCTGGCTTCTGGCTTGAGGTGAGCGGGTGCTGTATGTCTTAGTACGACTGCGGTGTCCGGCGTCTGTTACAGGGGAAGTGGTCGGCCGGTCAGATGAGCTTTATCATTTTTCGGGCGGATCCGGAACGATGGTCATGAGCTGGTCGGGTGTGACGTTGAAGTAGTTGCAGAGTTTTTCGATGTATTCAGAACTAGTGCTGTATCCACCCTTGCTATTAGCGATTTTTGATAAAGTAGTTCTGGAAATCTCCGTTTTCTCAGAAATTTCTTTAATCGAAATCCGTCTTTTTTCCTTGAACTCTTTATCGGCAACAAGCTGTTTAAAATTGAATTGAATCATATTCCCCCTCGATTTTTCTATTTTATACCTTTGCTCAATCTTTGTTGTCAATAATAAACTAAAATTAACAAATGCAAACCTTAATTATCTTTTTGTGTTGACAAGTATGATTTATGAATGTACCGTATAATTAATGTTTGGCAATTAAGGTTTGTTTGTATCATGCGCTCTTCAATTTCACGCGTGACAAAAGATTGGGGGGGGTGGTGGGTCAATCTGACCCCCCATCCCCCCCAATCAACTGGGTTAGAAAATCAACTGCATGCCTGACAAAGGGTTACTCATAATAAAGAACCCTTTGTCAGGGAATCATTTAAAAAAGGAGAAAATATGAAAATCGAGGTCATGGCAAAAAGAAATTTCGACAAAGTGGATTTTCAAATTATTCAAGCCGGAGATGATTTTTCTTCCTTTTGGTTGCCTGGCAAAGAAATCGGAAAAGCTCTACAGCTTGAAAATCCCAAAGAGGCCATAAAACAAATTTACAAGCGCCACCGGGACGAACTGGAAGAATTCTCCATACTCTGGACAATGGAGACATCAGACGGACCGAAAGAAGTCCGGATATTCGCAGAAGAGGCCATTTACATGATCACCTTCTTCAGCCAGTCACCAAAGGCCAAAGAATTCCGGCGCTGGGTTGCCGGCCTGATCAAGGCATATCGCCAGGGTAAACCAGGGAGCGGGCCGGCGGGCCGGAATCACCTGGCGGCGATGAGGGAACAGCGGCTTTATATGAAAGAGCAGCGAACGTTTCAGCAGTATGCCAAAGAGGAAGCCGGGCGGATACTCCGGAAAGAAGGAACGATTGAGGAGCTTGACCAAGTTCCGCTCATTCAGGATGCGGTACGGATGATTCTGGCGAAAGATATCGGTGCCCATCAACTGGAAATGTTTTCAAAAAAATCGGACCGGTGAATCCGGTAGAGCGGAGAATAAATCGCACTGTCACCGGCTGAAAGCTTAATCAGGCAACCCGATAAAAGACCCATGTCATTGCATTGCCCACCATTCGATCACTCAACCTCGGTCATCTGGCGCGGCCGGCCAAATAAAAAAGAACAGGAGGCTTTTCATGGATGTGAAAAAGCGTAAAAAATTCGGTCCGGACATGGTGCTGGATCTGTACGACAATCTGACAACCCACAATTGGGCTCTCCGGGCTTTTGGCGCTCTGCTCGAAAGCGCGGATATGGAAGATCGTTTCGGAAACTCAAATCCTGATGGGATGAACTACCGATACGGTTTAAATCATATTGTCGAACTCTACATTGAGCACCAGGAAAGAAAACTTGAAGAACTCAAGGTTCAGTGCTTCAACTCTCCGGAGCGCATTGTTAAATCCGCCCTGGACATATATGCGACGATTCAGGGCGGTGGATACAGAACCCATGAAATTGCCCTTGAACAATGCCGGAAAGCGATAACCATGCTTGATCTGGTCATTACTGAAGACGGTGAAGACCAATGTCCCGACGCTGTTCAGGCCAGGGAAAAGCTGTTGAAGCTTAAAAGCGTAATCATCGGGAACATGAGCGCAGCCGGCGCCGAAAGATCAAAACCGGTACCGGCCAAAAAAGGCAAGGTTGTGGCTGTTGAATGGCCGAACCGCGGGCATGGGGTTGGGAAAGGTGTATCGGCATGAAGTTCCAAAAAATATTTGAAATACCTGTTGACAGGTTATCAAGTTGCTTGTATTGAGTATATAAAACGTAAAAACTAAAAAATTAGTAAATAGATTTACATGTAAAGTAATAAAAGGTGGATTCATGGATGAGGGTCTGAAAAAAAACTGGACTGTAAAAGAGGTTGCTGATTATCTCGGAATGAAAACCCAAACCATCTATAACATGGTCCATACGAAGAAGATTCCATTTCACAAAGTGGGGATTAAAGGTGTTCGCTTTAAAAAAGATGAAATCGATTACTGGATTGAATCCAGGGGTAAAAAGGCAACCTCAACGGACCAATATATTTTAATAGACGGACACCCCCGGCTTAATGTGATTAAACCGCGGAGAGGCGAATTTTTCACTGAGAAAGAAGCTGCCACGAATGCTTTCCGTTACTATGATAGCGAAAGGTTTAGAGACTTGGGGTGCGAAACGCCAATAAAGCGTTTTAGAAATCCTGAGCAGGAAATTGAAACGATAATAAAAAACCGGATTGTCATCCCAGGTGCGTTTGTAAAAAACAGGGAACTGTTCACACATGCTGATTTGTATCACATTGTCCATTTGATGGAAATTGCAGAAGCAGCAGACGGTGTTCCTGGATTGCGGTCGAGCTTGTGGTGGGAATCTGAAATCATAGGAGACCAGCATGGGAAGTTGTATGACAGGAGCCTTGATTTCTATCAAGCGCTATCAGAAGCAGTGCTGAAAAACTTAAATGATTTCTCTTTTGAACCTGAAAATACCATGACAGATGCCGAACGGCTTTATCATAAAAAGAACCTTTCTCGGTCTTTTATTTCATCGCTTAAAGAAATGGGTTTGTGCTTTTCAGGTTATTGTAATCATAAAAAACATCCAGTATCCGGATATGGCATTAAGTCTGATGATTTCAGTTTATTTTTGAAGCAACTTATCTCTGGATACATCTATTATGGGTGTAATGAGTATGTTGAAGCATATCTTGACGGAATGCCAGATGCTTTGATTGTGAAGAAACGAAACATCAACGAGCTGAGTCCGGAACAAATAAAGAACGCCATATCGGACAAGTTTTTTGATGCAGAGGAAATACCCGGAGTTTTGGAGGCCAATATCAAGGAATTGGAAAACAGGGTTTCCGAGTTGAAGAAAATTGCGAAATCCCTGAAGAAGGAAAAATAAAGCCGTTTGCATCTGGACCATGCAAACGGCCAAAAAAAGAGAGCCTTGCCACCTTCAATGACTCGGGCCTTTTTATTTCTAAACCGGGTTGAGTTTGTTGTCAAGAGCTCGATTTAAGGAGATGCCAAATGGAGCAAGGAAAACAGTTGAAAATCAATGAGCGTGTCGAGGGAGATGCAATTTACCTGGATGAGTCTGGATTTTTTCCCAAAAAGGTAATTGTTCAGCAACAAGACGATAAAGGGTTTATCCGTGAAGTTGCGGTCAGAACGCTTCAAAAGACCAAAAGCGGGAAATACCTGACAACCTAAAAATTTACCTGCAAGCCAGCCAAAAGCCAGCAAGCTTTAGCCAGCCAGCCAGGATTCAAGGGCTCAAAAACCCCCTTGACCTGGCTGTTTTATTTTAAAGGAACTGAGCAATATGGACGGTTGGGCTACCATAGGAAAAGCGGCCAGGTATGCGGACATCAGCACCAGAACGATGCGAGACTGGATTAAAAATGACGGGCTGAAGCATTCTCGATTAAAGAGCGGAAGAATTCGGATCAAGTATGAATGGATCGATGCGTTTCTTGAATCCTTCGAAGCTTCCGAGGCAAAAGCAAACCAGGTGAACCAGATCGTAAATGAGGTCATGGATGAATTCAGCCGGCGTAAAAACAAGCCGGTCAATCATAAAGGTTTTCAACGCTGATATCGGATTCAGGACAATCAACACCAGGGAAATCTCATCATGGCAAATAGCGACTTTCAAACTCTAAAATCCAAAATCGACATAGTTGATTATATCCGGCAGCGACCCGGTTTGAAGCTCAAGTCCACCGGCGCAACCATTGAGGTTATCGAGTGTCCTTTTTGCGGTGGGCATGAATGTTTCAGAATTTATCCTAAAACGCAGTCGTTTAGTTGCTTTCAATGCCCGGAAGGCAACAATGGCGGCGATATATTCACTTTCGTGCAAAAGGAAAAAAGCTGTACCCCCAGAGAGGCATTACATCTTTTGGCCGAAGGAATCGGCTATGAACTGGAAGGCAGTTGTCCGGATTCGGAGAGCCGGCACCCGGCTGACCCCCACAAGGCAAATCATATTCAAGAGATTTTTGAGGCTGCCGCCGGCTACTACCATAATGCCCTACTCAGTGATCCGCGCGGCACTGGATACCAGCGAAAGGTTAGAAGGCATTCGGATGATACCATTAAAGCCTTTCGCGTCGGGTACACAGATGGCAATCTGCATCAACACCTGATTGAAAAAGGGTTTTCCAGGCAGGAAATCATTGAATCCGGGCTTATAAAAGATCGGGATGAAAGGCTGCAAGATTCTTTCGTGGAAAATCTCTATATCTATCCTCACCTGGACACTTCTGGGCGAGTTGCCAATTTCACCGTGAAGGATCCCAATAAAAAATATAACTACAGGCTCAACAAGGAATTTGCGGGTGCTGACTGCCTTTTCTTCAATATGCCAGCCTTCAAGGGCAACGCTGTTTTTATGGTTGAAGGCGAAAATGATCTCCTGTCCGTATATGGCCGCGGGGGACATCACCAGGTTGCGGCCCTTTGTGGGCAAATCTCAAAAGAGCAGATTGATTTCATCGTATCATGGGCGGTGGGAAAGACACTTTACCTGTGCTTCGACAACGATAAGGCCGGCAAGAGCTACACGGAAAAGATCTGCCAGGCACTGAAAGACACCTGCTTGCCGGATACACTTGCCGGGCTTCTCAAAGAAAGAACGGCTGATATCCGGATTATCCGTTTTGACTCTGGCGCCAATGACATCGATGAGTATCTGAAAAAGCAGGCCGATCCGGAGGCAGCATTGAAATGTCTGATGGAGGGTGCTCACAGGTACTACCAGCCGTTAAAGGAACTCAGCAATAGATATTCCAACTGGATCAATGACCAGGAGCGCAAATACAGCTACGATGAGTTTGGTCAGATCTGTTTTGATTGGTTTCAGAGTTCCGGGAAATTTTTTGTTGATCATGAAACCTGTTACCTGTTCCTGCAGAACACAATTTACCAAATCGGGAACAGCACGCCATTCAAGGCGATGATGTATAATCTGACAGGGCTCAATGCAGCGTCGAACGGGGCAAGGTTGGTGTGGCAAAGCATTGAAAGTCAGGCATACCTGAAGGGAGATCATACCTCGGTACCGGGCTGGATCTGTACGAATTTTAAAGAACAAACGATATTTTTCAATCTCTGCAACGAAAAACATGATCTTCTGAAGCTCTCTCCAGGAAAGATAGAGATTATTCCGAATGGCACAAATCCGCAGAAGGTTCTTTTGCGGAATTCACCTAAGATGAAATCTATCCAGTTCATGCCAGACGCAGATAAAAGAAAAGGGATGGAGTGCTTGAAGCGGCACTTCTTTGATAACCTGGCCTGCAATACGATTGACAGTTACTTCGTCCTTTGTTTGCTCATCAACACGCCGCTGATGCAATACACCAAAGCCCGCGGCATCACCAAATTTTCAGGAACAAAGGGATCCGGCAAAACAGCGGCGGCATCCATGCTTTCAATAATCGTTTATGGTGAAGATTGTGTTACCACTGGATCGGCGGCGTCAGACTTCTCAGAAGCGGCGGTTTCCCCGTTGACCATCTCCGATAACCTGGAATCGGACGCGGTGCGCGGCGGGAAAAGGGATTTTCTGATTACGGCCGCGACCGGAATTACCCGGCAGAAGCGCAAAGCTGGGACAGACTCTGAAAACGTCTATGAAAAAAGCTGTACTCAACTGCTGGTAACATCAATCGAACCTTTTTCTGAACCTGAACTTATCGAGCGAACCAATGAAATCCATTTTGACCGGCTGCATTTCAATTCGGAGTTTCGGGAAGCTATGACATTGGAGGCGGATCTGTTGGAAAACAGAAATGCTATCTGGGGGGCCATTTTTAAAATCATCACTGAAGATGTTCTTCCGGATATTGAAATAAAAAAAGCAGAGACGCTAAAAAAGATTAGGAAGCTTTACCCGAACCATGCAAAATCCAGGCTGAATGAGCTCTACGCAATGCTATTTATCATTTTGGGAGAGGTGGTTAAGTACATGCCACATCCGGAATATGTGAAGGATTCATTCAAACGGCATTGCCAGGATTCGGCTATTTTGGATGATTGGATCAAGGCCCAGGGTGATCGGGCACTGAACACTGAAACTGAAACCGATAAGATTCTCTACCGGCTGGAAGCCCTGATAAAAGAATATCACAGGAATGAAAAATACTTCCTGGAACAGTATGGTCTGAAAGCCCAAGCAACAACAAACGAATTCGGGGACCTGCTTAGAGTCACATTCACTTGCACCACAATGGAGCTTTTCGAGGCGATTGATTACCTGGCAAAGGATAGAGGTATTTCGAACCCTTTTAAAAACACATCGCAGTTGGCCGCCAGGCTCAACGATTCCTTGCAGGTTATCCAAAGCGCCGGCTGGGAGATTAAACGCAATGTGAAAATAGTGAGGGGAAGACGGTTCCATTCCTTGACCAAAACCTTTACCGAATAGCCATCCAAATAAAGAAAAAGAAGATAAGGGTACTCTGTTTTCAAAGAAGGTCATAAATGGGAATTGTTATTAAAAGTCTATTTTCGGCGGTTTGGGGCGATTACAGCCGATTTGATCAAAAAAATGTGCTAAGAGAAATGGCTCTCTTATGCTCGTTTTTTCGGCGTTTTTCTCCTGTTTTCGCTTCTGTCATCCGGCAAAAAAAGCATATGGGCCTTAATTTTTCAGGACACTTGCACCCTAATTATTATAACATACTTATTTTGTTTGGTATTTATATAAAAAAAGGGGTGCAAGGGGGGGTGCAACCCCGGGTGCAAGTGGGGTGCAAGTGGGGTGCAATCCTCTCCCCAGGGTGCAAGCCTCATAGGGCGGTAAAAAGATTGCACCCCGATGAGTCTTTGCAACATAATGATATCAAAAGCAAAAAAGTATGGGGTGCAATGCGGGGTGCAGGCTTGATAGAGGATTGCACCCCATATTTTAAGGATAAAATAAAATTATATCAATATGTTATAGCATGAAGGGTGCAAGTACCCCCCCCCTTTTAAAAATTAACCCCACTGAGCATTTGTTATGAAATAGGGAATCATGACCTCCAATAAAAAACTGTTCGAGTCCATTACTGATGGTCAAATCTCAATGATACATGCACGGTCAAAAGAGATCGGACTGTCAAAAGATCGGCTTTATCTGATGATTTCAAAGCTCATTGGGATTCCTTCCATAACTGCCCTGTCAAAACAGGAGGCGGTTCATATCATCGAGCAATTGCATGGCCAGACAAAATGGACCATGCCTCCGCCGGCTGGGGACAAAGGGAACGTACATGGAGACGTTGACCGTTTGCCTCTTCTCGATCATGTGTGGGGTATCCGGGCCATTGTTCGGGCGCTTGGATGGGATAAGGATCACCTGAAAAACTGGCTGAAGAAATACATGAAAGTGGCCAGTATCCGGGAACTCAACAGAATACGGGCTAAGGATGCGTTTGTGGCATTACGAAAAATCCAGGCCCACCAGCGAAGCGAAAAACGAGAGCAGGGAGATGAATAATTAATGAGTAGCTATGAAGAAAAATTGGAGATGGTTCTTGAAAGCATTGGAGAACAGGAAGCCATAAAGATCAAAAAGGATTATCCTTTTCGGAACGAAAGGAATGATGCAATACGCAATCTTTGCCGGAGAGGGCTTCAAAGAAGGATTCTTTGTGACATAACCGGTTTAAGCAAAAACACAATTATCAGGATTCTCTACGGAAGAAAGCAAATTCGAAAGAAGAAAAAAGCAGGTGTTTGCGAGATCAGTAATGCGGGAAGTACTCAGGTCTTACCGGTTTCCTGAGCAGGCGACACCATTGCTTCTACCCCCTTGTCCCGGTAGGGGTTCATGGTACGCCGCCCAAACTTCCCACATGGCTAATTGAACAATGAATGACCGGATATGTCAACAGATCAGTTAAGGATAAATCAAATGGGGTTTCTGGATACTAAGCAAGGGCATAGTGTATTTGATCAGTATCTGAAAAAATTCGATGGAAAAGCCAGTCAAAAGGTCTATCGGTCAGAGATCAGGCAATTTTTTGAATTCTTTGACGGAGATCTTCAGGCGCTTTCGGAAAGTGTGTTTCATAAATACCGGGACCACATCGGCCAGGGTGCAAACGGTAAGACCTTGAAACGAAAGTTTTCCATCCTGAATCAGTTTTTTAAATTCCTGGAAGAAAATCAAAAAGATTTTAAATCCCCTATCGGCCGCAGCTATGGAGATATGCAGTCTTTTCAGTCTGGTGTTTATGCGGAATCAGAATCCTTTTCCGGGAATCTGGGCCACTGGATGGAAAATCTGGTGTGCGAAAGCACCAAGAAAACATATTCCGGCCACGTGCTACGCTTTTTTAAGTGGGTCAACAAAGAGCCCAAGGATCTGAGTCAGGAAGATTTCATTGATTACCGGAATCATCTGCTGAAAGAAAAACGGATGAAAATATCGACTGTTTGGAACAAGTTCATTGCAATCAGCGGATACATGCGCTTTCTGGCCGGAAAGAGCAGAAAGTTCAAAAATCCGATGGACTTTAACAAGCTCTCCCTGGCGGCGCCCAAAAAGGACAAGGGATATTACACTGTCCTTACTGAAAAGGAAGTCAGAGAGCTTTTGAAAATGCCGGACCGAAGATATCAGATGGCAAAACGTGATTATGCTCTTTTACGACTGATGCTGACTTACGGGCTGAGAGCCGGCGAAGTTTGCAAGTTGAGGTTTCAGGATATTGAGGGAGAACGGGTAAATGGTCAACAGAAGATATGGATCCGAGACAGAAAAGGCAGAATCGGCAGAAGGACGGATACCGACATCATTTTAAACGGGAAAGCGCTTGAAGCCTTTGATGAATGGATGGAAGCCAGCGGCATCCGGTTTGAAGCGGACACCCCGATTTTCCCAAGCTTTATCTGGGATGCACACGCCGGCGGGCTGGTGGTCAATCATCGCCGGCTGAAGGCAAAGAAGCCGCTTTCCGTAAAGACCATTGAGAATGTCGTTTTCAAATACGTCAAGAAGGCCGGCATCACTCGGGGGAATCAGGTGGTCAGCCCTCATGCTTTGCGGCATACTGCTCTGACAATGCTGGCGAAAGCCGGCGTCGAATTAATTGACTTGAAATATCTGGCCGGTCATCAGAACGTCAGCACCACCATGATTTATCTCCACAGTGTTCAAAGTTATGAAGACCACGCCGGGATGCACCACCCGATAAATAGGTGAAATAGGGAGGATAATCAGGAATGTTTTTAATTCCTGCCAATAAGTTTTAACCACTTGCTAAATGCCCATTTGACAAGCCTTTGCGGTCGCGTATTGCTGGATTTCGGGTAATGATAGATTATACGAAACACCAAAGTGTTGGTATTGATATAACTAACTGATATAATAATAAATAACATCATATTGCAAAGATGGCATGAAATGTTGTTTTGAGTTTTAAACGAGGCAGACTATCATTCCGATGTGAAATATATATTAATAAATATGGTATGTTAATCATTTGATAAATACAGAGGTTGTAAAAACTTCCCGATGTTTTTACCTGCAAATAGTTTGCAGGTCGGATCGCCCACGTGAAATCCTTGCATGCCGGCATCCTTTTGCGCGGGGCATTAGCAATCGGTCATAGCCAGGGTGAGGGGGGGCACCTATATCAGCAAAATGTTGGTTGCTGAATTTGCTGGTGCTTTTATGAAACTTTTTAGGCGCGTGAATGGCGCTAAATCCTTTAATGATGAGGCTTAATTGTTTTTACCTACAAGGAGTTTGCAAGTCGGTTTGTCCACGTGAAATCTTTGCATGTAGCATTATAGGCACTTGCTGTCCGGCGGATCTGGGTAGAGGGGTAAGAATATGCGGACCTGCTTAAATACGGTTTTATAGGGTTGAATGGTTTGGAAATGGTTGGCAATTTTGGTGAAAAACATGGAAAAACGTGTAAAAAACTGGAGGTTCAACAATGGGTAATCCTACGGGACTGAAACGAGCTCAAATTCAAGGGAAAAAGTATGACCTGCCTCATGAAGATATTGATATTGAGAAATGGATTCAGAAGGGAATGAGTCTAAGTGCAAAGCTTGATGAGCTGAACGAACGTTTGAATCAGGTAAAGGCTCAGGTAATCGATATCGCAAAAAAGCGGCGAGATGGCGCCACGACCGTCACCATAAAGGGAATTTCAGGAAGCACCACCGTCACTTTCCGGGAAAGTTATGAGTGCAGCGAAAACGTTGGCGAAATCAGCCGTGATATAGGTTCCCTTTTTGACCGGTTCTTTCAGAAGAAAATTTCATTCAAAACCACAAAGGAGTTGAAAGAGTTCCTGGAAGGCAACAACGATCACGGTATGGATGATTCCGATAAGTTGAAAGCGCTCATCTTTGCCCATGTTCAAAAGAAAGAGACAAAGCCGAATGTCAAATTTACGTCGGCTGAATGATGCCATTTTCCCCCTTATTCATAATATAAAAACAATCATTTTTAAATATCAATATCATAAAAAGAAAGTCATTGACTTTTATGTTATGATTTTATAAATTTTAAATAACTTTTTGATATTTTCATCTTATACAAAGGGGGAAAAGCAAAAAATGGGAGCAACAACATCGAATTTGAAGCCGAAAACGATTGCTTACCTTCGGGTATCGACTGCTGACCAGAACACGGAAAAAAACAAAGCCGAAATACTTGCTCTGGCCAATGAAAAAGACTTCGGGAAAGTTGAATTCGTAGAAGAGGTGATATCAGGAACAAAATCATGGAAGCAACGCAGGATCAAAAGCATCATTGATGATATCGGTGAGGGTGACCGGCTCATCGTGCCCGAAATGTCCAGGCTCGGGAGATCGATGCTTGAAATCATGGAGATCCTTTCCATTGCAAAGGAAAAGGGGATTTTCGTTTATGCGGTTAAGGGCAATTGGGAATTAAACGGCTCCATCCAGTCAAAGGTTATGGCAATGGCGTTTTCCATTGCTGCGGAAATAGAACGGGATTTGATTTCGTCCAGAACAATTGAAGCGCTGAAGGCCAGGAAAGCGGCCGGCGTCAAACTCGGGCGCCCGAAAGGGGCCGGAAAATCAAAACTCGATAAGCATCGGCCGGAAATTGAAGCCCTTCTGCAGAATGGATCCACCAAAGCCTTTATTGCCAAACGTTATGGCACAACCTTGCCGAATCTTTACAACTGGATTAAAAAGAATGGGATTGAAAATACCGTTGATCGATAAAGACCTTGCAGCATACCATGCCGGCAGCTTCCAGGGCAGGGCCGGCGCCGGGAAAGCATGGACCCGGGTAACGGGCAGGCGGCAAGGATGATGGGGGCTGCAAGGGCTATCCGGTGGGGCCTCCCCTTGAACCCCACATAGCGATCCGTCATGTGGATGACGTTCTACGGCCGGGAGAATTTCACCGTGTCTCGGAAGCACTTGCAGTGTCATTCCTGTATCACAACAAATATAAATCATCAAATGGACGTTTTTATTTCCTTGCTGCAGGATGAATTTCAAGGGTGACAGGGAGGCTTTCATGGGCGTTAAAGTCAGAGAAAAACCGAAAGGATCAGGGAAATACTGGATCTTCGTCAATCACCAGGGGAGACGGATATCCAAGTTTGCCGGAGATGAAAAGACTGCTCATGAGATTGCAGAGAAGATTCAGGCCAAAATTATTCTTGGTGATCTTGGTATCGATCGGATTCAAAAACAGGACTGCCCGACGCTGTACGATCAAGCGGTACAATGGCTGGAAGCACCGCACGGCTGGAAAGAATCAACGCGAGAAACTTATCAAGATACTCTCCGCCTTCATGTTTATCCGGAATTGGGGCATCGAAAAATCAATGAACTTACGCGGAAAGACTTTAAAGCGTTTTTCAAAAAACTCATTTCAAAAGGCCTTTCCGCGGCGATGGTCACTCTTGTCAGAGCCCCCATTTTCAGCATCATGGCAGATGCGGTTGATGCTGAAATCATTGAAAGCAATCCCCTTTTGCGCATGAATCTGAGGCTTCGGAAAAAGACTTCCATCGAGATTACCCCGCTTACTGAGGCCGGCGTTATCCAGTTATTGGAGCAAGCAAAGCATTATCTCAACGGCGTTTATTATCCGGTCATACTTTGTGCCCTGCGAACCGGGATGAGAATCGGCGAAATGCAGGCGCTTGAATGGACGGATATCGACTTTAAAAGCAGATTGATCCAGGTGAAACGGAGCTGGCGAAAGGACAGGGTGACCGAACCGAAGAACGGGAAGGGCCGTTCCATAGGCATGACCCTTCACCTGGCTGAAACTTTAAAGGATTTGCGGACTGAACGGAAGAAGGCGGCTTTAAAGAATGGGCGTCCATTTTCGGCGCTTGTCTTTAATGGGACAAGAAATGAAATGCTTCACAGAGAAACTTTTCGGGAAGCCTTGAAGGAATGTCTTGAGAAAGCCAAGCTTCCCCATATGCGGGTTCATGATCTGCGTCACACGTATGCGACGATCCGAATTTTGAGGGGGCATAACATGGGGGATGTCTGCCACCAGCTCGGGCATAGCAGCATCAGAATCACATACGATACTTATGGGCATTGGGTCCCAGGAAGGTTTCAATCAGAGGTCGATGAGCTTGACCTGGCGCAAGCATCCGCACCCCCCGCGCACCCGGGGAAAAAAGCATGTAAAAAACTATAATGCTTTCAATAGCTTTTCATGAATCTGGTCAAACCCTCCATTGGACATGATCAGAATCAGGTCACCGGATTTTGCGATGGTGGTCAAAAACGCGATAATTGCGTCTATATCCGCAAAAAAATGGGCATCGATACCTCGCGCCGACAAATCGCTGACCAGTTGTTCCGAAGAAAACCGTTCTTCAAGAGGAATTTTGTGCAGAAGCGGTGGCTTTCGGATGCAGACAATATCTGCGGCGTCAAATGACAATGGGTAGTCGTTTTGAAATACATTCCGCATGCTGGAGTTGGTTCTGGGTTCAAATACCGCGATGATGCGGCCTTTAGGATAAAACGGCCTGACGGCCCGGATAGTTTCCCGAACGGCAGTGGGGTGATGGGCGAAATCGTCCATCACCGTGATGCCGTTTTTACAGCCTCGGACTTCCTGCCTTCGTTTGACGCCCTCAAATGTTTCCAGAGCCTTGGCAATATCTGCGACAGCGATCTGAAGGCTGGCTGCTGCGGCAATGGCGGCGACAGCGTTCCAAAGATTGTGTTCACCCACCATACGGGTTTTGAATCTTGCCCATACCGTGTTGTCATGCAGAATCTCAAATGAAGTCCATGGCGGATCGATATGATAGCTTCCGAGCTTCCAGGGGGAATCGGTGTTGAGGCCGTAAGGATATACCCGGCACCGACAGGTTGAGATCAGTCGGCGGATTGTCGGATCCTGATCGAAAGCCAGCAGTGTGTTCTCTGGACGGATTTTCTGAATAAACTTTTCAAAAGCGCTGTGAACGGCGTGTTCATCTTTAAAAATATCGGCGTGATCAAATTCAATGCTGGTTAAGATAGCGATGAATGGGTCGTAATGCATGAACTTGGGTCCCTTGTCAAAATAGGCAGTATCGTATTCATCACCTTCCAGAATCAGATATGGGCCCTTGCCTGTCCGGAAATTGGAATTGAAATTTCGGAGAACGCCGCCGATGACAAATGTCGGATCCAATCCGGCGCAAAACAGAATCCAGGCCAGTAGTGACGAGGTGGTGGTTTTGCCGTGGGTGCCGGTGATAACCAGTGATTTTTTGACGGCGCCGGTAAGGCGTCCTGCAAAATAATTGATGGCCTGGGGCATGGAGCAAAAAGGAAGTTTGAGTTCCCGCATACGAACTGCCTCAGGATTATCGCTGTGAACAGCATTTCCGACAATCACCAGATCATAGTCCGGCAGAATGTGTGAAGGGCTGAAACCTTCCAGAACCGTGATGCCGTTACCCTTTAACAGCGTACTGACCGGAGGATACACCTGCTGATCGGAACCGGAGACTTCAAGCCCGAGCTCTTTCAGCATACAAGCCAGGGCTCCCATGCCGGTGCCGCAGATAGCGATCAGATAAACCCGGTGAACGTTTGGGGGAATGTGATTAAATTCGGAATTCAAATGCGAAGTCCTTTGAATACGGCTTGCGCCGCATGAACAGTTTCTTCGATATGGCTCGTGCTGTGTGCCGAGGATATAAACAGCACTTCGAACTGGGACGGTGCTATGTATATTCCGCGATTCAGCATCCCGTTATAAAAATTCGAGAATCGCTTCAGATCAGCGGTTTTGGCATCATCGAAGTTGCGGACAATTTTATCGGTAAAAAACAAACCGGCCATCGAGCCGACGTGGTTCGCTCTGGCAGGGATGCCGGCCTCCTGAATGGCGGTATTCAGACCGTCCACCAGCAGTGCGGATGCGGTGTCCAGCGACTCATAAAAACCAGGTGTGTGAATCTGTTTCAATGTGGCAATGCCTGCCGCCATGGCCAGAGGATTTCCGGAGAGGGTTCCTGCCTGATATACGGGGCCTTGAGGCGCAATGTGTTCCATGAAATCACGGCTTCCCCCATAAGCGCCTACGGGCAGGCCGCCGCCAATGATTTTCCCTAACGTGGTCAGATCCGGCATAATATTATATAAGGTTTGAGCGCCGCCATAAGCAACCCGGAAGCCGGTCATCACTTCATCGAAAATCAGAATGCTGCCGTGCCGGCTGGTTTCAGTCCGAAGTGTTTTTAGAAAATTTTCGGTTGCCGGCACCATACCCATGTTGCCGGCAACGGGTTCGACAATGACGGCGGCAATCTGGCTGCCCATTCGATCCATAATCTGTGTAAAACTTTGGCTGTCATTGTAAGTCAGCGACAATGTCTGTGCCGCAATCACATCCGGCACGCCGGGGCTTCCTGAAATGGCAAGTGTGGCAATGCCGGATCCGGCCGAAACCAGTAACGCGTCGGCGTGGCCATGATAGCATCCGTCAAATTTGATGATTATATCCCGGCCTGTAATCCCACGGGCAAGACGAATGGCGCTCATGGTGGCTTCGGTGCCGGAATTGACCATGCGCACCATTTCGATAGAAGGGACAGCATCCACGACAAGCTGCGCCAGCTCAATTTCCAAATCGGTCGGAGCTCCGAAGCTGGTGCCCCTTTCCAGCACACGGGTGATGGCTTCTATCACCACCGGATGGCGGTGCCCCAGAATCATGGGGCCCCAGGAACCGACATAGTCGATATACCGGTTTCCGTCCATATCGACCAGTGTACAGCCGTCTGCATGATGAATGAATGCCGGCGTCATTCCTACGGATTTACACGCGCGGACGGGGCTGTTAACACCTCCGGGAATCAGTTGAATTGCTTTTTGAAACAATTTCTGAGAACTTTGAAAATTTGTTGTCATGAGGTTTCCTTTATTCTTTCCATCCCTGTTCGCCAATCAGTTTTACAAAACGGCATCCCCCCAGTACAGACTGATGAATTCCATTTTCATCGCGGTACAGCCGGATAAGCTCCTGAGAGAATGGGCTGCCGACGGGAATCACCATTCGTCCGCCGATCGCCAGTTGATTCACCAGCCCCTCAGGAATACGCGGCGCGCCTGCGGTTACGATGATGGCATTAAAGGGATCTTCTCCCGGCCAGCGGACAGTGCCGTCTGAATAGCGGGTGATGATATTGTGATATTTGAGGATGTCAAATAACTGTCTGCTTTTTTTATATAATGAAAAAATTCTTTCAATCGTGTAAACCCGGAAGACAAGTCGGGACAGGATGGCTGCCTGATATCCGGAGCCGGTGCCGATTTCAAGGACCCGATCATCTTTTTCAAGCGCCAGCGCCTGTGTCATTTCTGCAACGATAAACGGTTGGGAAATGGTCTGCATTTCCCCGATAGGCAGCGGAAAATCGCCATAGGCCTGGTCCACCAGAGCATCACTGACAAAATAGTGGCGGGGAACGGCGCGCATGGCAGCCAGCACGCGGATGTCTGTAATGCCGCGGTTTTCTATTTGCCATTTCACCATTTCTGCACGGAGGCGTTCGAATTTTCTGGAATCATCTATCATGATACATCCCGGCGATCGTTTGTTTCCGTCAACATAAACCAATCATAGGCGATAGTCGAGTGAATTCTGATGCTGATCGCGTTCCAAAAATTCAGTCTGAATTCAAAGAATCTGTCATTCTGCTGCAGAGTGGCAACGCGTCTATGGAAGGAGCAAATCCGTATCATTTGATGGTTGTAATGACTCAGTGCAATATGGTAGTGGTCGAAACCATTTCGATGTATTGCAATTGATCATTTTCCATTCCATATTGGGGAAACAATTTAAATGCCGGCGGATTTATCAATCTGCTGGAAATATCCCGGAGGAATATAATGGACTTCGTCGCCTGGCTTGTTGGGTTTATCATGCATATCGACAGACATCTTATCAATATTATCCATCAGTATGGAGCCCTGACATATCTGTTCATGTTTGTGATCGTTTTTTGTGAGACAGGGCTTGTTGTCACGCCCTTGTTGCCAGGTGACTCTATGGTATTTGCACTTGGGGCGCTGGCGGCCGGTGGGAAACTCGACCTTGTCTGGATAGCTGGTGTATTGATAGCCGCGGCAGTGTTGGGAGACACGGCTAATTACCATATCGGAAAGTATGTGGGGCCGAAGGTTTTTAACCAGCACCGAAACAGGTTTTTTAAAAAAGAGCATTTATTGAAAACGCATGCTTTTTATGAAAAACATGGCGGAGTAACCATTATCATTGCGCGTTTTATTCCGATTATCCGTACGTTTGCTCCGTTTGTCGCCGGTATCGGTGCTATGAGATACGGCAGATTTTTATTGTATAATATTACGGGAGGTGTTCTCTGGGTAACGCTCTTCATTACGGGCGGCTATTTTTTTGGAAATCTTCCTATGGTCAAACGGAATTTTACACTGGTGATTATGGCGATTATTGTGATATCAGTAATGCCGGTAGTTATGGAAGGATATCGATCATGGAAATCCGGAAGAAAAAACCTTCAGATGAAGTTGTAAACAGTGGTAATTTTTCTGAGAGCCGCTACAGTATAAACGTTGAGCGTCGGTTGGGTTTTCGAGGATAAAATGAGATCGAATAAAATCAGTTGACATATCAGAATGAGATAGTGTAAAAGTGCCGAATTCTTTGACAGGCAGAGATTTGGAATAAGATGTTGGTTGAAGGATCGGATGAGGTTTTGAAAAGTTTTTTT
>LKPX01000004.1 GCA_001443525.1 Desulfobacteraceae bacterium RAAP-1
GCAATGCTCATTTGGACAGAAAAATTGCTCAAGATCGCTCATCAATTGCCTCCGGATTAAATTTGAATTCGATTGTCGGCAATCATAGGCAAGCCGGAGCATATTGTCAACTAATTGGTGACATCACCAATATACAGCCGGGATAGAGAAATCCCAGCATATTGTTGCCATTGACCAGAATCCCCGGGCGCGGATATTTCGATTTGCTGATCTTGGGGTGGCGGGAGATGTCCATGTTCTCCTGCCGCTTCTGACAGAAAGGCTGAAGGCTCTTCAACAGGCCCGGAAATAAATTACAGATATTCTCAAGAAGACCCATTCACCTGACAGGAAACCATGAAGACAAAAGCCAGACAGTTGACCCGATTCCAGCTCTTCTGGAGCGTTTTCCTGCTGCTGACAGCGCTCTGGTCGTCCGCCAGCGCCTACGAAGTTGCAGACTGCATCCGATGCCACCGCAAAGGCAGTCATCTGAGTACGCTTCAGATTGATGTCGATGCGTTCATGAGTTCCGTACATGGCAAAACCGCCACCTGCATGGAGTGTCACTCTCAGATCACGGATGATACGCATCAAACGCAGAAAGTGCCCGATGTTGTGGATTGCAGCGGCTGCCATGAGCAGGAAAACCGTCATGGCATGACGGCAGGGGCTTCCGGCAGACGGCCCCAATGTTATGACTGCCATACCCGGCATCACATATTCCCTTCTAAGGATCCCCGTTCATCGGTTTCCGCGAAGGCCCTGCCACAGACCTGTGCCACCTGCCACCCAGTGGAATGCGGAAAAAAAGACTATCTGAGCTGGCTGCCATCAATTCAGATCGCTTCTCATCCCAAAGGGGATTTCAGCACCCGCTATGAAAAGACAAACTGCCTGGGATGTCATCAGGGAAAAGGGGCGCACGGAGACGATGCCAAACTTAACAATGACCGCTGTGATGTATGCCACCGGCCGCCGGACAAACCTGGAGCCCTGTGGGGAAAGATGCACCCCCGTGCCGATTACACCAGACAACCGGCTGTTTTTGCGGCTGGCATGATGTACCAGATGTTGGGCGCCGGAGTGCTGGTACTGCTTCTCGTCAAAGTTTCCCGGAGAAAATCCAGTAAGAACGGCAGTGGTTCTGCCAAAGATCACAAATCATGGGGGGATAAACCGTGAAGTCATTGTTAACCGCAGTGGACGTCCTGCTCGTGTTCCTGGCATTGATGGTGATGAGTCTCGGACTTGCCCGCGAATGGTCTTACTGGTGGTCCAAAAAAGAATCCCGGTCAGCGGGGAACTGGGCAGGATTGCCGGCTTACATCCTTCAGCAGCGGGAAATTCTGCGTAAACCAGCGGTTGGCATAGCCCATTTATGTGTTTTCTGGGGAGTTGTCCTGCCCATGCTGGTTATCATCGCGGCTCAGTTCGGCTTTGTTTTACCCGTCGGACCGGCCCATACACTGCACCTGCTGCAGGATATTTTCGGCCTTTTCATGCTTCTTGGAACGCTTTATCTGCTGAGACGGCGGCTGGGATTATCTTCCGGACAGGGGCCGCAGCGTACGGTACTGCTGATGGGGATACTGCTGATCATCCTGATCACCGGTTTTCTGGCTGAGGGCGCCCGGCTGGAGATTCTCTATCCCGGCGAATTTTCCTGGTTTTCACCGGTGGGATGGGTCTTTGCACAAGCGCTGCCGGCGTCTCCGCTGTTCATGCAGGGGATGATTCGCCTGCATTTTCTGGCGGTCTGTGTGTTGATCGCGATCACGCCGTTTTCGTTTCTGCGGCATGCGGTGGCCGCGCCGCTGAATGTGTTTTTCAGAAAACAGGGGCCCAGAGCCGCGCTGCGTGAACTCAGCCTGGAGACAGGAGATATCGGCGCAAAAAGCGTTAGGAATCTGTCCTGGAAACAGCTTCTGGATGCAGAAGCCTGCGTGGCCTGCGGCAGATGTGAGGAAAACTGCCCGGCGTCCATCTCAGGCAAGCTGTTGTCGCCACGAAAAGTCATGCAGCAAATTTATTCTCAGGCAAAAACCTTCGGCGGCGCTCAGACGGAAAGCTTCGGACAGTCCGGGCCCCCGCTGCTGGCCGATGCTATCTCCCCTGAAGAATTCTGGGCCTGCACCAGTTGCATGGCCTGTGTGGCGCAATGTCCGGTCTGCGCAGAGCCGCTGGATAAAATCATTGATCTGCGGCGGTATCAGGTGATGGGGGAGGGTCAGTTGCCGGTGGAAGCACGGGGGATGATCCGGGATCTGGATATCTATGGAGATGTTCAGGGTAAGGGCGCAGCTCATCGGGAGGATTGGGCCATGCACCGGGCCGTGCCGGTGCTGGGGCCTGAGGCGGCTGAAACCGATATCCTGCTGTGGGTTGGGTGCGCCGGTTCCTATCATCCCCGCAACCAGCAGACCAGTCGGGCAATGGTCAAAATTTTGCTGACCGCGGGCGTACGGTTCGCTATTCTGGGAAAAGCGGAACGCTGCTGCGGGGACCCGGCCCGCCGGCTGGGAGACGAGGCCCTGTTTCAGCGGCTGGCGCAACAAAATATTGAACAGTTCAACCGTTATTCAGCGCATACCGTGGTAACCTTGTGTCCCCATTGTCTGAATACCCTGAAAAATGAATATCCGGCACTTGGCTGCCAGCTAACCGTGGTTCATGCAACCGAATATGTCATGGGGCTTCTTGATGCGGGACGCCTCCAGTTAAAATATCCCCTTGCCAAGAAGCTGGCCGTTCACGATGCCTGTTACCTGGGCCGGTACAACGGGGTCTATAAGGCGCCCCGGCAGTTATGCCAGAATGTTCCCGGACTGATGCTCTCGGAACTGACGCGCAGCCGGGAAAGCAGCTTTTGCTGCGGCGGGGGCGGGGGCCGAATGTGGCTGCACGAACATGGGGGCAGAAACATCAATGTGGTGCGCGCTGAGGAAATTGCGGAAAACCATGTGGAAATCATCGGCACCAGTTGCCCTTACTGCCTGGTGATGCTGGATGACGGCGTGAAGTCTCTGGAGCTGGAGAAAACACCCGTTGTTTCGGATATCATTGACATCGTCGCCGATGCCTTGGGATAGACGACTTTAAATATAAGCTTTCAGAAAATTCATTTCGCAAGGCAGCAGGGAGGAGATAATACTGTAGTATATCTCCGACCAATAACGCAGCGAAATTATTTTTCTGAAAGTCTATAGAACAGGACGACCATGAAGATCATTGTCTGTATCAAACAGATTTGTCACACCTACGCCAGGACCGGTCAGAACCCCGAGAGCCGGTATCTCAACCCGGAAGATGCCATTTATCGGATCAACCCTTACGATGAAGCGGCTCTTGAGCTGGCCTTGCGGTTCAGGGATCAGACCGGCCCGGTCGATATCATTCTGCTGACACTGGGCCCCCTGATTGCAGAAAGCGAGCTGCGCCGCTGTCTGGCCGCCGGAGCAGATCAGCTCTGCCGGATTGTCCTTTCAGGCATTGCCACGGAGAATGACCCTCTTCTCCAGCCCGATCCCTGGACCAAAGCCGATTCTCTGGCCCGCGCGGTCACGGAACTAGGGGGCGGCCTTGTCCTGTGCGGCAAGGAATCTCTGGACAGGGGCAGTGGTCAGGTGGGCGCCTTACTGGCCCATCTTCTGAAAATGCCCTGTGTATCGGCCATCACGGATTTATCCGCAGGTACCGCCGCTGATCATATCCGTGTTCAACGCAGCGCGGGCCGTGGGGTCCGGGAAGTCATCCGATGTCCGCTCCCGGCAGTTCTCAGCGCGGATATGGGCGCGGATTTACGGCTGCCGGTATTTGCCCGCCGGCAATGGGCATTGAGCCAGCCCATTCAGAATTTGACGTCTCCGGTCATAAAACGCCCGGCACAGGTGGTGACCGCCCGACTGTCCCCCCCCCGGCCCCGGCCTAAAATCGTGCCGGTTCCGGACAGCCGGTTGCCCGCTTATGACCGCGTTTCTCAGCTCCTGGCCGGGAGCAAGATGGAGAAAAAAGGGGAGCTGCTGACAGGCAGTCCCGAATCCCAGGTGGACGGTATCATAAATTATCTCAAAGCCAATGGATTCCTTGAGTCACACAATGACTGAAACTCAGCCGCTGACCTATCGCCTGGGGCCCACGGCCCGGTATCATCTCCTTGCAGACGGCAGACCCGCGATGGCGCTGCTGTTCCCGCTGAAGGTGGTGGTGATCCATGCCCTCTGGCAGCCCCTGCTGGAGGAAATCGTTGCGACGGGCGCGATGACGCTGCAGCAGATGGCGGAAAAAATGCCCCGTCTTCCGGTGGATCGTATCGAGACATTCATGACCAGCCTGGTCATGAAAGGATTTCTGGCACAAGAAGGCATCCTGGAACTGCAAGATAGTAAATACCCGAGCGTGACGGTCATCATCCCCGTCCGGAACCGGCCCCGTGACATCAGCGACTGTCTGAACTCACTGGCGCATATTGATTATCCCTCCGAAAAACTGGAAATCATCGTGGTGGATGATGCTTCAAACGATTCGACGCCAGAGGCGGTCGGCCGGTTCCCCGGAGTGCGGCTCATTTCCGAGACAGTGCATCGCCAAGTGTCCTTTTGTCGAAACCTGGGCGCGCAGCAGGCCCGCGGAGAGGTGCTGGCCTTTATTGATTCGGACTGCACCGCGAATTCTCTCTGGCTCAAAGCCCTGGTTCCGGCTTTCCGGGATCAGACCATAGGCGCAGTGGGTGGTTTGGTGGATGCGGCGTGTGAAGACAAAGGGCTGGACCGTTATGAAATGGTCAAATCCGCGCTGAAAATGGGCCTGTGGTTTAAGCGCTCTGATCCGAAAGAACTGTTTTTTTATGTGCCTGCCTGTAACTTCCTGGTGCGCCAGGAGCTGTTTTTGAGTCTGGGCGGATTCCAGGAATCCCTGCATATCGGTGAGGATGTGGATTTCTGCTGGCGGCTGCTGGACCAGGGGCTCAAACTGGAATATCGGCCTGTGGGGCAGGTGTTCCATCGCCATCGAAATCAGTTGGGGCCTTTTTTTCACCGCAGATTCGAGTATGGAACTTCGGAGCCCATGTTGCAGACCCTTCATCCGGACCGGATCAAGACATTCTATTTTCCTGTTGCCGAATCGCTTTTCTGGATACTGTTGATAGTGAGCTTCTGGATGCCTCTGTTTCTGACCGTGTGCGGAGGGCTGTGGATCAATACCTGCTGGCAGGGTTACCGGAAACTGCGAAAACTCAAGATTGCGGTTGGCCTCGGGACGGTGGCCCGGTCCACGATGCGCGGTTATCTGGCATTCATGTACCATTGCTGCAGCTTTGTCAGCCGGTATTATCTGGTGGTGGGCCTGGTGCTGCTGCCCGTCATGCCCCTGACAGGTGCGGTAATCATCGGCATGCATATTCTGACAGGCGTGGTGGACTATAGGGTCCGGCGGCCACAACTGACGCTGCCGTCTTATCTGTTCTACTTTTCGGTGGAACAGATCGCCTATCAGTCCGGTGTCTGGTGGGGGTGTCTGCGACATCTGAACTTCCATCCGGTTTTCCCCGGAATTACGCATAACCTGTCCTGACGGAGTCCATACGGTCTGAATTATTTTTTTGGTTACAAAACCGTCTGAAATTCGGCTTTTTACGAGGCCATCAAAGCTGAAGGAGAATCGTTTTATGGAACTTGACGGCAGCAAACAGGTATGCGGTATCTGCAAGGACTGGAAGGGCAAACGGAAGTGGACGGATGGAAAGGTCCGCGTCGCGCCATCGGCCAAGGGCAGATGCCAGCGATTGCAAAAAGAAAAGCCGCCCCACGGAGGCTGTAATCAATGGGAGAAATGGGAAGGCGAAAAAGATGACGGTTAAAAAGATGAACTCGTAAACAGCCATCAAAAAAATGACCGTCTCAATTCGCCCTGCTTCCGAAATATCGGATAGTTGTGGATTTTAAAGCATCATTGCCTTTTCTCCAAAAATGAATTGTTTTCTGCCTTGCTACCTGATAAAGATCAGGAAATTGACTTTTTACCATAAAAATAGTGGCCAGTAATTAGTAAAAACCTGTACGCTCCTGATTTTCATGTATGGGAGTGGCAAAGTTTTGCCATGTTCGTTTACGAAATCATCAATGTTGGACAAAACTCTCAATATTTATCTGATCGGATATCGCGGTTCCGGAAAAACCTCGGTGGGCAAAACGCTGGCACGGCTTTTAAACCGGACGTTTCTGGATATGGACATCGAAGCGGTTCAGGCCTCGGGCATGAACATCCATGACATGGTCGCCCGACATGGCTGGGAAGCCTTTCGGCGTCTTGAGGCGGATATTGTGCGGAAGGTAGCGCTGCGGAATGGCCATGTGATTGCAACCGGCGGCGGCGTTGTTCTGGATGCAGACAATGTTCAGCGCATGAAATCTTCCGGACGGGTCATCTGGCTCCGGATTCGCCATGAAACCGCCCGAATCCGGGTAGCCGGAGACCCGGCGACCGCCGATCAGCGCCCTGGCCTGACTGCAGCCGGCTGCATGGATGAAGTCGAATCCGTTATGCGTGACAGAGCACCGCTTTATGAAAAAGCCAGCGATCTGACCGTTGACACAGATGATCTGGATATCGAAACCATCTGCCGGCATATTTTATCCGTTCTCGCTTCAACAGAAGCCGTATAGAAAGGAATCCTGTCATGTCTGGAAATACGTTTGGAACCTTGTTTCGCATCACCACCTGGGGAGAATCCCACGGCAAGGGAATCGGCGTCGTCATTGACGGATGTCCGTCAGGACTCGATCTGGATGAAACCGTCATCCAGGCTTTTCTCGACAGAAGGCGCCCCGGCGGTTCATCCGCCAGCACCCATCGCAGGGAACCTGACCAGGCAGCCATTCTCTCCGGCGTTTTCGATGGCAAAACCACAGGCACGCCCATTGCCATCATGATCGCTAACAAGGATGCCGATTCCAGCGCTTATGCGTCTCTTGCCGACATATATCGCCCCGGCCACGGCGATATCAGCTATCAGGCCAAATATGGCATTCGCGACTGGCGTGGCGGCGGCAGGGCTTCTGCCCGCGAAACCGCCGCCAGGGTCGCCGCAGGCGCTGTCGCCGGTCTTGTTCTGGATCGCATGGGCATTCGGGTGACATCCTGGACGCGAGAACTCGGCGGCGTCCGGGCAATGCTGACGGACATGGATGAAATCTTCCGGAATCCGTTCGGCTGCCCGGACAGAGACGCCGCAGCCCGGATGGCGGCCAGAGTGGAAGAAGTGCGAAAACGAGGGGATTCTATCGGCGGTATTGTTGAAATACTGGCGACCGGTGTTCCAGCCGGACTTGGAGAGCCTGTTTTTGACAAGCTGGATGCCGATATGGCCAAAGCCCTGATGGGTATCGGCGCTGTCAAAGGTGTTGAGATCGGTGATGGTTTCGACGCTGCGTCCAGGCTCGGCTCTGAAAACAACGATCCCATCACTCCGGAGGGGTTTACCTCCAACCACGCCGGCGGTATCCTGGCAGGCATCTCCAATGGGGACGATCTGAAGATACGGGTTGCCGTCAAACCCATTCCGTCCATATCCATTTCGCAGCAAACCATCAACACCCGGCAAGAGCCTGTAGCGCTTTCCATCAAGGGCCGTCACGATATCGCCGCCATCCCCCGGATCAACCCGGTATGCGAAGCCATGGTGCGAATCGTGCTTGCCGATCACATTCTCAGGCAGCAAAGCGCTGTCCGGTGATTTTATGCTGAAATCATGGAAGCTTCTCTGACGATACTACCTTGAACCACACGTAGGTAATGCCGGAAATGGTCACCTGATGGAAGTCATGAACCACCCGGTGAAGCAGCGCCAACCCCAGCCGATCCAGGAATAATCCCGCAGGTTCTGGTCATGCAGAAGGCCGAAATACCAGGAAATGAGAAGACCGGCGCCCATACCGAGGATCGGCGACCAGAGACGCAAGAACCGGCTTCCAAACAGGGCCACCCCCAGAAGAATACACATGGTGATCGAACCGGTTAAAAAATTTTCCCGGGAAGCGAAAAAAACATGCCCTGTTTCGCCCATCCACTCTGAAGCGCTCAAAGGGACAAGGCTCAATACTACCAGAAGCAGAATCACGCCGCCCACCGCCGGCGTGATGATGTGCCGGAGATAGCGCAGAAAATAAGCCATCAGCATTTCGATGGGAGCCACTAAAATACTTAAGGTGCATAAAAGCGGAAATCCGCCCGCCTTCAGTATTTCGAGGCTGCTGGCCAGATATGCTGTTGAAGTACCCATAAACAGGGTGTAGCCCGTACCAAACCGGCCTATACGCACAACTTGAATGAGGGTAATCAGACCGGACGCTACACCGGCTGCAAACGAAGCAAACAAAATTTGTTCCATGGGAACGCCTGCCTTTTTACCGATGATCACAGGCAGAAACACAATTTCACAATAGATCAGCATGACATGCTGAAAACCCATTATCAATATCAGCCACAGGGGCGGTGTTTCGTTGACGTTATAGAGCAGCTTGTTGGCAGTTGTATTCATTGAAGAAGCTCCTGACCATCTTTTTCAACGTTGTTATATGCCGATTGCTTTTAAATCCCTGGGGGATGTAGTATAGTAAAAATGAGCTGTCAATGGTTTATCCCGATCGTTCAGATTTAAGAAATACCATATCCGTTCAGATATTATCTACTATTTTTTCCGGCTGTTTTCAAAAGCAAAAGCCGGAAGACTTTATGTCAAAGGAGATGACACACCATGAAACTGAGGCGCACCGTATTGTCCGTACCGGGACACATTCAAAAAATGCACGATAAGGCGCTGAATTCTGACGCAGACGCCGTCATGCTTGATCTGGAAGACAGTGTTCCCTTTGACAGCAAAACCGACGCGCGGAGCCGGATCATTCAATCTCTGCTGTCTCGCAACTGGACGGAGAAAACCGTGCTGTTCCGGATGAACAGTCTCGATACGCCGTTTGGCTATCGGGATATTCTGGAAGTGATCGAAGCCGCGGGTCATGTCATCGATGCAGTCGTAATACCTAAAATCAACGCCCCGGATGACGTGCATTTTGTCAGCCGGATGCTGGACGGCATTGAACTGAGCAAACGGTGGAACCGGCGCATCGGCATTGAAGCCTCCATCGAAACCGCCACAGGGCTCGAACATGTGTCTGAAATTGCGGCCTCCAGCAGCCGGATTCATACACTGGTTTTTGGGGTCGCTGATTATTCGGCCTCTATCGGCGCACGTCTGATCTCCCTGTCAGGCCATGGTGAGAAAGAGTCTGAGATTTATCCCGGTCATCGATGGCATTTCGCCATGAGCCGTATCGTCATGGCTGCAAAAGCCAGAAATCTTCAGGCAATTGACGCCCCTTACGGAAATTTCAGAGACCCGGAAGGGCTGACCCGAAGCGCCGCCATGGCATGCGCTCTGGGATATGACGGGAAATGGGTAATTCATCCGGATCAGATCAATGTCGTCAATCTGGCATTTACACCTTCGAAAGAAGACATTGACCGCGCCGGCAGGGTGCTGACCGCACATAAGGAGGCTGTCTCCAAAGGACTGGGAGCAGTCGCTGTCGATGGCCGTATGGTGGATCAGGCCAGCGTCCGGCTGGCCGAACAGCTGTGGGAAAACGCTACACGTCTGGGATTGGTGTAGTCATTATGATCGCCCAATGTATAAATATCGAGTTACGTAACGTATGATACAGCCCATACAAACCCGGATATGTGCAGGCGATTGCCTGGATATTCTTGAGACATATCCAGATAATTATTTCAATTTGATTGTTACATCACCGCCGTATGCGGATAACAGAAATCAAACATACGGTGGTATTCATCCTGACCAATGAGAAAAAGTTGTTCACTATAATTCAGGTATCAGCTGATATCGTGGCCAATTCAGCACCCCACAAGAAATTCCCCCTCAATTTCACCCCTCACATCCCTGGCATCATGACATCTGTAATCAGCAAGTGAAGTGGCCCTTGGTGATTACAGATGACGGCCGATGCTTGAAAGTCATCTTCAACCGCGTATAGGATTTTCCAGAGATGGGTTGCATTATCCGTTTGATTCCTGAAACGAAATATGCTTAAACACAAAATCATCGTGGCCGCATCCGTTCCGCTTATCGTCATCATTCATGGCCATATCGGATATTCACCCCCAATGATTTTCGTCGATATTTTCTACAATTGCGCAATGCTGGTGGCGCTCAGCGTCGTTTCCCGGTTTATCAATCAGCGCTGGGAAAGACGGACTCCCGCCGGAGTGCTGCTTCAGGGGATACTGTTCGGAAGCGCCGCAGTTATAGGAATGCTCCGTCCTGCGGTTTTGAGTCCGGGGGTGATTTTTGACGGCAGATCCATCATGATCAGCCTGTGCGGTCTCTTCTTTGGCCCTGCAGCCGCAATTCTGGCTTGCTGCATGGCCATTGTCTGCCGAGTCTTTCTGGGAGGCGTTGGCGCGTTGATGGGCGTTATGGTGATCCTGTCGTCGGGATGTATCGGCGTTGTTTTTCATCAGCGCCGAAAAGAACACACATATATCATCAGCAGTTCACGGCTTCTGACATTCGGCCTGACAGTTCACGCCGCCATGCTGATATTGATGTTCACACTACCGATCGATCTGGCCTTTTTGTCGCTGCGCCGCATCGCCATTTCGGTCATCACCATTTATCCGCTGGCTACCGTTCTGATCGGCAAAATTCTGTCCGATCAGGAAATCCATGATCAGTATGTAAAAAGACTGCATGATTCTCTGGCTGAAAAGGAAATTCTCCTGCGGGAAATCCATCATCGCATTAAAAACAACCTGGCGGCCATCATTGGACTGATTGAGCTGCATCAGGCATCCGTGACAGATACCCAGACAAAAAACCACCTGTCCGAACTGAGCAGTTGTGTTCGTTCCATGACGCTGGTGCATGAAATGCTGTATGCGTCAGACAACCTTTCACAGATCAGGTTCGCCGAATATATCCAGAAAATCATCGATCACCTGCGGATGACATTCGGCATCGGCGTCAATATCCTCACGCAAGTGGATGCTTCGCCGGTCACCATGACGCTGGATACGGCTATTCCCTGCGGCATGATCGTCACCGAGCTTGTCACCAACGCCTTCAAGTATGCGTTTCCAGAAAGTCGTCCCCGTTCAGGCAACAACGCCTGCCAAATCCGGGTGTCTCTGTCCAGACAGTCCGATATCTATTCCCTGACCGTTTCAGACAACGGCATGGGGTTGCCCTCCTCTTTGGACTGGCGTTCAACGCCGACACTGGGGCTGCTGCTGGTCAGAATGCTGGGACAGCATCAGTTGGGGGGCCATATCGAACTGGATTCGAGCAATGGCGTGCTGTTTACCGTAACATTTTCCGTTCCGCATCAGGAAATCATCCATGAGCAATAAAACCGTTCAGGTCGTCGAAGATGACGGCATTCTGGCCGCACATCTGCAAAGCATGCTGACCCGCCTGGGATACCATCCTCTGCCGCCTATCGCCACCGGCGAAGCGGCCATCGCAGCCGCCATGCAGAATCGTCCGGATATCATCCTCATGGATATCCAGCTGGCAGACAATATCAGTGGCATCGCAGCAGCAATTCAGATTCAGTCATCCGCTCATATTCCGGTCATCTTTTTGACCGCATTCTCACAGGAAAGCCTGCTTCAGGAAGCCAGAGCCGCTGCACCGTACGGATACCTGATTAAGCCGGTGCTGGAACGCGAACTGGCGGCCACCGTTTCGATGGCGCTGAATCGGCACGCACTGTATCAGGAGCTTCAGGAAAGCCGGGCTGCACTTGCAGAAAGCGAGGCAAACTATCGCACCCTGTTTGAAAAATCGCCGCTGGGCATCTTTCGCACGACCTTAAGCGGCAAAGCGCTGTTGGTGAACGCCGAAATGGCCAGAATTGTTGGATGCCACTCTCCGGAAGAAGCAGTGGCGAATTTCACTGATCTTTCCTGCCAGCTTTATGCTAACCCTGAGCGCCGTCAGGAATTTATCAGTCAGCTGCAAGCACACGGTGAAGTCAACCGGTTTGAATATCAGGGAAAGAGAAAAAACGGCGATGTCATGTGGATATCCATGAGCGCCAAACTGCGCCACGACATCGCCGGCAACGGATCCGTCATTGACGGATTCGCTGTGGATATCACCGAAGTCAGACACTCTGAAGAAGATCGGCAAAAGCTGGAACGACAGATTCAACAAACGCAAAAGCTGGAAAGCCTTGGGGTATTGGCTGGGGGTATCGCCCATGATTTCAACAATATTTTGATGGCGGTACTGGGCCATGCCGAACTTGCCTTGAGTGAAATTTCACCCATGTCGGCGGCCAGAGACAGCATCCTGCAAATTGTTACTGCATCCCGACGTGCTGCGGATCTGTGCCGGCAGATGCTGGCATATTCCGGAAGAGCTACCTTCACGCTGGAACAGGTGGATCTCTGTGAACTGATCGAGGAAATGCTGCATCTTCTCAGAACGTCCATCACCAAAAAGGCCGTGCTGAACCTGAACATGGAACATCATCTTCCCTTCATCAAGGCGGATCCCGGTCAGATCCGCCAACTGGTGATGAATCTGATCATCAATGCCTCGGACGCCATCGGAACCCGAAGCGGGGTTATCACCATATCCGCAGGCGCAACCCGCTGCGATGAAGACTACCTGAGCAAAACCGAACTGTATGAAGAACTCACACCCGGCCTGTACGTGCACCTGGAAGTGACGGACACGGGTTGCGGCATGAATGCCGAAACCCGTTCACGGATTTTTGAGCCGTTTTTCACTACCAAATTCACCGGACGCGGACTGGGACTGGCCGCGGCTATCGGCATTGTCCGCGCTCACAAAGGCGCACTGAAGGTTTACAGCGAGCTCGGACGGGGCACCACCTTCAAAGTTCTTTTTCCAGCAATGGAGGATGCACAGGATCAGGCCCCGGCAGACAACAAAACGCTTACCCCTTGGCACGGCAAGGGAACGGTGCTTCTGGCGGACGATGAGGAAAGTCTGCGGGCGCTGGGCGCCAGAATGCTCGAAATGCTGGGGTTCACGGTGCTGACGGTATCCGATGGCCGGGAAGCTCTGGAAATTTATCAGAAACGCTGGAAGGAAATCGATCTGGTGCTGCTGGATCTCACCATGCCGCACATGGACGGCGCACAAACTTTCGGTGAACTGCGCCGCATCAATCCGGATGTCCAGGTGATACTGGTCAGCGGCTACAGTCAGGAAGATGTCGCCGCCCGTTTTGCGGGAAAACATCTGGCCGGCGTACTGCAAAAACCCTACCCTTTGAGCAGCCTTCAGGAACTGCTCAAAGGTCTCGATTTTCAGAAGTCCGAATGAACGAACGCCCCCCGTTTTTTCTCGATACCGTCCAGAATGGCGGATACTGCATACTGCACGGTGAGCCGGGCGCTCTTTTCAGGGGTTGACGCGGCGTATTTTCCGGTCATGGTTTCTCCATGCCCCTTGATGGTTATGGACGATTCATCTTTGGAATAAAAACGTGTCCAGAAATCAACGCCAAAGCTGTATTTGGCATCGTTCACCGATGATTCCACATGAATAAACTCCGGAATGGCTACATAATCGTAATTACGAATTTCCGAATTATACGGGTCGCTTGGGGAAAGCATCTCAATGGCCTTGGTTTCGCTTCGAACCGGCCAGACCTCTACAGACTCAAATTCCACCCGAAGGGCCGTTCTCAGTTCGTTCTCGGCTTCCTGACCCAGCATATTCTTTATCTGCCGCCCGTTATAAGTGCTCATATATGTGTAATGAGAAAACTCATCGGGAATCAGCAGAAGCAGCCTGACAGGAATCGGCGGCTTTCCGTACTGCGAATAATCCACAGGCGTCAATGGACCCTTTGCAGTATCCACGACATTGCCGCCGCCAAGGGTTTTCTGTTCCGGTCCGATCATCTCCATACATCCACTGGCCGTCACCAGCATCAGCAGCAAGCACACATACAGCATTCGTTTCATGCCATCTCTCCTTAAAGTAAAAAATTGCTTCACCCTTTTCAAAACCCTTTTCAAAAAAGGATGAGATTGTCATTTTCATGTAAAGGAACAGCCATCCCTTCGATCGTGAAATATTGATATCGTAAGCGATTGTACTTCAATATATTCCCTGTTCGAGGTGATCTCAAGCATATTTTTCTGCAAACCGGTATTTCACCACAAAATAATTCTCGACAAACCGATGAAAGAAACATAACGTTGCACCAGTGCAGGCACTACCCATATGTTTTTTTCTTCCGCCAAAAGAGGATCATGACAACGCAGGCATATATGTCATGTGGTTAGTAAAAAAATTTAACGATCTTCGCATTCGGTTCAAGCTCCTCATCATTTATTCCACGATCCTGGTATTGTCCCTGACACTGGCCAGTATCATCATCCATACCTATGTCCGCAAAACCCTCGAACAGAATATTGAAAGCGAACTTCAGAACACCACAACCACTATTCTTAACATGGTCAAGACAGCCGCGGATGTTTCCATCAAAAATCATCTGAGGGCGCTGGCCGAAAAAAACCGGGAAATCGTCACGTTTTATTACGATCAGTTTCACGCAGGGAAAATCAGCGAAGCTACCGCCAAAGCCCGCTGTCAGGAAGTGCTGCTGAGTCAGACCATCGGCAAGACGGGTTATATCTACTGCGTCAACAGCCATGGCGTTATCGTCATTCATCCCAAAAAATCGCTGATCGGCGTGGATTTGTCCGGATATGAATTTATCAGAGAACAGATGCGACGTAAAAACGGGTATCTGGAATATGACTGGAAAAACCCGGAAGAGCACAAAACTCGTCCCAAAGCCCTGTATATGACTTATTTCGAGCCCTGGGACTGGATCATATCCGTATCCTCCTACCGCAGTGAATTCAACGAGCTGGTCAATGTAAGTGATTTCGAAAATCAGATCCTTTCCCTGCGTTTCGGGAAAACCGGTTATTCGTTTGTCATGGACACTCATGGCACCCTGATCATTCATCCTTCGCTCAAGGGGAAAAATTTCTTTGATGCCACGGATGCCAACGGCCAGAAATATTTCAGGGAAATCTGCCAGCGAAAAAACGGGAAAATCATCTATTCCTGGAAAAATCCCGGGGAAAGCAAAGCGCGTCAGAAACTCGTCATTTTCAATTATATCCCTGAATTCAAATGGATTGTCGCTTCATCCAGTTATCTGGAAGAATTTCAGGCGCCTTTAACGACCGTCAGAGATATTTTCATTATCACCGTCATACTGACGCTATTGCTCTTTTCACCCGCCACTTTTCTGATCAGCGCTTCCATTACCACCCCCCTCCAGGAACTCATGCGCCATTTTGCCGCAGGCGTTGACGGCGATACTTCTGTGCGCATGAACCGCTCCAGCCGGGATGAAATCGGCCAGCTCGCTCATTATTTCAATGCGTTCATGGATCGTTTCGAAGCTTACCGGACAAAGCTGGAAACTGAAATCAGCGACCGGGAAAAAGCGGAAGCCACTATTCGCGAAAGCGAAGCCAAATACCGGGAGCTGGTTCAAAACGCCAACAGTATCATCCTGCGTATGGACACTCACGGCTATATCACTTTCTTCAATGAATTCGCTCAGATTTTCTTTGGCTACAATGAGAAGGAGGTCATCGGAAAAAACATTGTAGGTACCATCCTGCCCGAAAACAGATGGGGAATCAACCCGCCGACCATCATCCCGGATACCATCGGCGGATATGAAGAAGGATACCGGTATCACGGCGCCGAAAATATCCTGAGAAACGGACAGCCGGTCTGGATATCCTGGACCCGCAAGGCCATATACCATCCTTCCGGTAAGGTCATGGAATATCTGTGCATCGGCAATGACATCACCGACGCTGTTCAGTCCCAGAAAGAGACGCAGCGGCTGCGAAATTATCTCCAGGCTATTATCGACGCCATGCCATCCATTCTGATCGGTGTGGATCAGAATATGTACGTCACTCTCTGGAACCAGGAAGCAGAAAAAGCCCAGGGCGTCTCCCGTGATCTTGCGCTCAATCAGCGGCTGGATGTCATCTTTCCCCGGCTGCAGCAACAGATGGATTTCGTAGCGCAGGCCATGACGGAAAAGTCCATAAAACAGCGCGAAAAAGTCCCGGACTGGCAGGATGAGGACATGCGGTACTCGGATATCATGATCTACCCCATTCATGTGGAAGGCACATCCGGCGCTGTCATCCGGGTAGATGATGTCACGGCGCGGGTACGCATGGAAGACATGATGGTACAGACCGAAAAGATGCTGTCGGTAGGAGGACTGGCCGCGGGCATGGCCCATGAAATTAACAATCCTCTGGGCGGAATGCTCCAAAGCGCTCAGAACATTTTGCGCCGGATATCGCCGGAAATGCCCGCCAACTGTCAGATCGCCCGGAACTGCGGCATATCGCTCGACGCCATGCGGGCTTACCTTGAACAGCGCGGCATCCTTAAATTCATCGAGAACATCCGGGAATCCGGGGAACGCGCTTCCAGAATCGTCAGCGACATGCTGAACTTCAGCCGCCGGAGTCAGTCCCGAAAATCATTCACATCTCTGGCCGAGCTTCTGGATCGTACCGTATCCCTGGCCGCTCATGATTATGATCTGAAGAAAAAATATGATTTCCGGAGCATCGAAATTGTTCGGGAATTCGCTCAGGATGTGCCACCCGTGTTCTGCACGCCCACGGAAATCGAACAAGTGATTTTAAATCTGCTGCGAAACGCCGCCCAGGCCATGAGCGGAGTTCCTCATCATCTGCCGCGAATTACCCTGCGCCTGTTCCGGGACAGCAACATGGCCCGCATCGAAGTGCTGGACAACGGCCCCGGTATAGACGAAAAAACCCAAAAGAGGGTGTTCGAACCCTTTTTCACCACCAAAGATGTCGGTATCGGCACGGGGCTGGGTCTGTCCGTTTCCTATTTTATCATTACACGAAATCATGGCGGCACCATGTCGGTCGTATCAAGCCCTTCCGATGGCGCCCGATTCATTGTCCAGCTGCCACTTGAGCAGGAACGGAATTTATGACATCGGATAATCCAGCGGCAATAGTTGTCAGGCAGACCGGAGATAAAATTCTCGTCATTGACGATGAGCCCATTGTCCGGGAAAGCATTGCCGCATACCTGGAAGACAGCGGTTTCACTGTATATCAGGCGGAAAGCGGCCTGGATGGCATGAATATTTTCAGGTCTGAACATCCTGATCTAATGATGGTGGATCTTCGAATGCCCGGAATGGACGGGCTGGAGGTTCTCTCAACCGTATTGACGGAATCCCCAGACACTCCCATTCTGGTGGTATCGGGTACAGGCGTTATTCAGGACGCCATCGAAGCGCTGCGGATGGGAGCGCTCGATTTTATCACCAAACCCATTCTCGACATGGCGGTACTGGAACATGCGGTAACAACGGCATTGGAACGGACGCAACTTCGGGTGGAAAACCGGCGATATCGGGAGCATCTCGAAGAAGAAGTGCAACAGCGCACTCACGATCTGACCGAACGCACACGAGCCCTTCAGGAAAGCCAGGCCAAATTTTCCGCTGTCATTGAACTGTTTGAAGGCATTATCTATACCTGCACACGGGATTACCGCATTGAGTTCATGAATCGGAAACTCATGGAACATATTGGCCGGGACGCCGCAGGAGAGATATGCTACAACGCCCTGTATGGTCAGGAATCCCCCTGTCCGTGGTGTGTTAACGACATCGTTTTTCAGGGGAAAAGCGCTCAATGGGAAGCTAAAAACCCGCAGGATGGCTGCTGGTATTATGGTATCAACACCCCCATATTTGCCGAAGATGGACAGGTTGCCAAAATTCAGTCCATCGCCATAGACATTACCAAACGAAAAACCGCAGAAGAGGCCCTGCGGGAACAAGAAGCCTTACTGCGTGCTGAAAATGTCCGCCTTCGGTCATCTCTCAAAGGCAGTGGCCAGTTCGGCCCCATCATCGGCAAAAGCGCCGCCATGCGGAAGGTTTATGACACCATTTTGAAAGCCGCTCCCACAGATAACGGCGTAATCATCTACGGAGAGTCTGGAACCGGCAAGGAACTGGTTGCTAAAACCATTCACGAACTGAGCAGCCGAAGCCAGAAGCCATTTATCACGGTCAATTGCGGCGCAATTCCGGACAATCTGATTGAAAGCGAATTTTTCGGCTATAAAAAGGGGGCATTTTCCGGGGCCGTCAGCGACAAACCTGGATTTCTGGAACTCGCTCACGGAGGAACTCTTTTTCTAGACGAAGTGGGCGAAATCAATTTAAACCTTCAGGTCAAACTCCTCAGGGCCATCGAGGGCAACGGCCATATACCCGTTGGGGGTAACGCGCCCGTATATGCCAATTTTCGTGTCATCGCCGCCACCCATCGTAATTTACACGAACGAGTGGAACAACAGATGATGCGGCAGGATTTTTATTACCGCATTCACATCATTCCCATCTACCTGCCGCCGCTGCGTCATCGCAAGGAGGACCTGCCGCTGTTGGTTCGCTATTTTCTGGGGCTTTTTACCCGTGATGACGCCGTTTTTTCGCTTCCGGAATCCATGACCCGCGCCATGCAGATTTACAACTGGCCAGGCAATGTCCGTGAACTCCAAAACATTCTCCAGCGTTACATCACGCTTCAGGAAATCGACCCCTGTCTCATGGCAAAAAGCACTCCTTCAAAAATACCCCCTGTTTCAGATGCTGATGACCCTCTTTTCCTCCTGCCATCTCAATCACTGTCCAGCCTTTCCGATATTCGCGGTGATGCCGAAAAATCATACATTGAGCGATGTCTCCAGGAAAATCAGTGGAAACGAGGGAAAGTCGCACGTATTCTAGGAGTGGACCGGCGCACTCTGTTTCGCAAAATGAAGGCGTACGGGCTGTTATAGTTATTTTTTGGGACATAATTGCCTCGTTTTATATCCTACTGCTTTTACAATATATCTATTCATAAATACATTAATTGGGACATTATTTTCCTATATCTAATGACAATTCATTTTTTATAAAATATTATAACAAATTGTTATTTATCATCAATTCTTGTTTTTCGTATTTACTGCAATGAGATGGCATATATGTTGCTCTCATCAATACGTACATCAGGCATAGCACTGTTCAGGTGAACAGATTGCCGTCTGCCTGTGTGTATTTATCCTGGGCTGATTGACCGTTCGATCAGCGGTATGAGGCCTGTCATTTATTTAAAATGAAAAGAGGAGGCGTTTATGTCAAGTCAGGAACCTACTGGAAACCCCGCTGTTGTTGGATTGGCCGGCTTCGGACTCACCACATTGTTGCTTCAGTTCCACAACCTCGGTTGGTGCGGCATAGGCCCGATTGTGGCCTTGGGATTGATATTCGGCGGATTGGCCCAGCTTATTGCCGGTTATCTGGAATTCAAGTGCAACAACAATTTCGGCTTCAGCGCCTTCTGTTCATACGGCGCCTTCTGGATCAGTCTTTGTGTCATACTGCTGCTCAATAACTATGGAGTTTATAAATCCAGTGAAACAGATATCGGGTTTTTCATGGTTGGATGGACGCTTTACACCTTCATTATGTGGATTGCTTCTCTCAGAGTACATGGCGCTATGGCCTTAACGTTCACCACCCTGCTGGCGGGTTTCATCCTGCTCGATTTGGTGTTTTTCGGATACGGCGGCCTCAAACCTCTGGCGGCGTGGGTGCTGATTGTCTGCGCACTGACCGCCTGGTACATGATGGCTCATGTTATTTTCAATCAGGTTTACGGCAGGAATATCCTGCCGGTCGGCAAACCATGGGTTAACTGATTTCATCTCCGGTTAAACCCTTTACAGCGAAAATCACAGTGGCGATGACTCCTCGGAAAGTTCAGGAGTGAAATGCGTCCATCCTGAAGCCGTATGACCCGGTTTCAGGATGGACATGCAAATTCGATCAACAGACTTTCCACCACGTCATCAATAATTATAAATAGGTAACCGTTCAGAAAAAGCGTGCGTTGCAGGATACGGCGTATCCGCATCCCCGCTTGTCTCCCCTTCGAGGATGTCCGATTTTTTCGGCAACGCCCGCCCGCCTGAACACTACCACAAATTCAAAGGAACGAATTCATGACAAACCGGTACGAAGAAGACCACGCAAGATCACTGAAGGACCCGGAAGGCTTCTGGGGCAAGGCTGCGGAAGACTGTTTCTGGTACAAGAAATGGGACAAGGTTCTGGATGACAGCAACAAACCGTTTTATCGCTGGTTTACAGGTGGCGTCACCAATACCTGTTACAATGCTCTCGATTTTCATGTTGAACGAGGTCGGGGTGAGCGAATCGCCATGATTTATGACAGCCCTGTCACCAACACCATTCGTAAGTACACCTACAAAGAACTTCGTGATACTACCGCCAGATTCGCTGGAGTGCTGAAAGATCAAGGCGTTGTCAAGGGCGACCGCGTCATCATTTACATGCCGATGATTCCTGAAGCCGCTATTGCCATGCTGGCCTGCGCGCGTATCGGCGCCATCCACTCAGTGGTTTTCGGCGGATTCGCCGCCAAAGAATTGGCGACCCGTATTAATGACGCCAAGCCCAAAGTCATGGTATCCGCATCCTGCGGCATCGAAGGCAAAAAAGTCATTCCCTACAAACCCCTTCTGGATAAAGCCATTGAATTCTCAGACGCCAAACCGGAAAAATGTATCATTTTCCAGCGTCCCATGGAAACCGCCAGCATGATCGCAGGTCGCGACATCGACTGGAAAACGGCTGAAGCCAAAGCCCAACCAGCGGATTGTGTTCCGTTGGCAGCAACCGATCCCCTGTATATTCTTTACACATCCGGAACAACCGGTCAGCCCAAAGGCGTGGTGAGGGATAACGGTGGTCATATGGTCGCGCTGAAATGGAGCATGAAAGCCATCTACGACACCGATGAAAACGACGTATGGTGGGCAGCGTCAGATGTCGGCTGGGTGGTGGGACATTCCTATATCGTTTATGCACCGTTGCTCAAAGGCTGCACTACCATTCTCTTTGAAGGAAAACCGGTGGGAACGCCAGACGCCGGCGTATTCTGGCGCGTCATTTCCGAACACAAGGTCAAATGTATGTTCACAGCACCGACCGCGTACCGGGCCATCAAGAGAGAAGATCCCAAGGGAGCCCTTATCAAAAACTACGATATCTCACCCTTCAAGATACTTTTTCTGGCAGGAGAACGTTCAGACCCGGATACCATTCAATGGTCAGAAAATAACCTGAAGGTTCCGGTCATTGATCACTGGTGGCAGACGGAGACCGGCTGGGCCATTGCAGCCAACTGCATGGGGCTCCATCATTTTCCGGTGAAATATGGCTCTCCCACCAAAGCCGTACCTGGCTGGGATGTTCAGGTGCTGGATACCGACTGCAACCCGATGAAACCCGGTGAAATCGGAGCACTTGTGGTTAAGCTGCCTTTACCGCCAGGAACGCTTCAAACCCTCTGGCAGCGGGACGATCGCTATGTTGAGTCTTACCTCTCGGAATTCCCGGGTTATTACAAAACAGCAGACGCCGGTTTCATCGATGAAGAGGGGTACATATATGTCATGGCGCGCACCGACGATATCATCAATGTGGCGGGACACCGTCTTTCCACCGGAGCCATGGAAGAAGTACTGGCCGATCACCCTGACGTGGCGGAGTGCGCAGTCCTCGGTGTGGAAGACAAGCTCAAGGGCCAGGTTCCCGTGGGATTTCTGGTGTTGAACGTTGGCGTCACCCGACCCAATGAGGAAATCATCGCCGAAGTCGTTCAGGCGGTGCGGGACAGAATCGGACCGGTAGCCGCCTTCAAAAAGGCGCTGGTTGTCAAGCGACTTCCCAAAACCCGATCCGGCAAGATTCTCCGCGGCACCATTCAAAAGATTGCGGACAACAAAGAATGGAATATGCCGGCAACAATTGATGATCCAGTCACGCTGACCGAGATGAAAGAAGCTCTCATGACGATCGGTTATGCGAAAAATCCGTCATAATTCCAGATAAATTAACTCGATGTTCAAGTTTTTTGATAAGTTGTTAAAAATACGCTGTTCATCAAACAACATTGAATTGGTTTGATATCAAAAATAACTATATTGTTATTTTTTTAGGACGGTTAAAGCTTGAACATCGAGTGTGAAAAATCTGATTTTTTAGTCTTCATGATCTATTTGTAAAAACCGTGGAGCCTGTCAGCCTCAGTCGAAAATTTTCGCGAAATTATAATATTCAAATATGCTCATTTTTATCTTGACATGGGAATACACTTCATACTATGGCGCAGGTTCTTCAGTTAACTCCAGGAAGGGAAATTAGGAGTTTACGATAACTATCTATGGGGGAATAGAGATATGAAGCGGAATCTAATTATTTGTGTTCTGTTGTGTTTGTTGACATTACCTGTAACGTCGCAGGCAACGGAACAAGATTACTTAACTGCTTACAATTACACTGTACAATTCTATCCGCGCTGGTTTACTTGGGTTCAGAGCAACAACAGCTATACTCAAAATAATATGCTAAGTGGTCCGGATGGAATGGGTCCTGATTTTAAGGTCATTAATGCCGTTAACGATGACACGATCTACGCGCGGGCATTACTCGATTTGAGCAGTGAACCACAGATACTAACGATTCCTTCCTATTCCAATGTGTACTCGGTTGCCATACTTGATGTATTTGGGAATATTATTGTGTCTGTCAGCATGCCAACAAAGACAGGCGCCACATATGCGCTGCTTGGGCCTAACTACACAGGTACGCTTCCAGATAATGTTATCCCGGTGCAACTTCCTTATAATTCGTCCGAGCTGTTTGTTAGAACCGATAAATATTCATCTCAGGGGGTGGATTGGACTCAGGCAGCAAAAGATTTTAGAGCAGCATTGAAATTGCAAAGCCTCTCTGGGTATAAGCAGGATCCGTCAGGTGGACAAACGGTCATTACTCCTCTGTCCTATTGTACTACGCCTATAAAAAGAATGGCCGATGAAGCAATCGCTAACTATCCCACAGATTATCTGAACACCTTGCAGAAGGCGATGAATTCACCGACTACCGAGCCGCTCACCGCATCTGACCAAACGTTAATTTCTGAGTTCAACAGCAGTTTTAACGCGGCAAAACAGCAAACAGCAGATTCCAGCGCTTTATCAGACATCATCCGAGGCGTTCAAGCTGCGCATACTGCGATTATCGACCATTGGCGCTCGAATACAGGATCGACCAACTGGATTCATTTCAATAACATGGGATATTGGGGCGAAAATTACCTTGATCGTGCTTCCGCAAACGAATACATACAGTTCGCTAACGATATTCACGCAGCTTACTATGCGCATGCGTTCGTGGATTCGGATAATATCCCACTTGACGGAAGTAACGCCTACACAATCACCTTTACGAAAGATAATGTTCCTCAATTCAGCCGCTTTGTTTCGGTAACTGCATACACCCCAGAGGATATTGAACTGGTTCCGAATTCGTATGACAAATACCTGGTAGCTTCCTATACGCCAGGGTTAACGGCAAATTCAGATGGGTCGATAACATTTTATATTCAAGCAAACCCGCCGACAACAGCTCCAATCGCTAACTGGCTGCCAGTTCCGGCTTCTGGTCCGTTCAATCTGATGCTTCGAATTTATGGCCCAACAAGTGAAAGCGAGCTGAACGGAACTTATACTCCTCCAGCAATTAAGTGGAGAATAGGGGGAGTAAATTGATATCCAATTTATATTGGAATGAGTCGAAAAAGCTATGCTACAGTATTTAGAAAAATCTCCTTTTACAGGCAAAGCCAGCTTTCTCTGCCATCGTCTTTAGAACTGGATTTTTCAAGAAGTAGCCATTCAACGCAATTTATAACATATTGACTATCAAATTGCGTTGTAGTGTTAACAATATCCGGAGACCGTTTTCAGCAAAGGCGCTCCGGATGTCACTCCTGTACATCCCCGTCGATAGCGATCCAAATTCTTTATCCTGAAAGCTATAGTTGACAATACACGCTGCTTCCAGTATTTGTTCAAAAATCATATCAACGCTACTTTCTCATCCCTGTAAAGGTTGCCGCATATGCAGTTATATCGGGAAAATTATATCAACGCCCTGCAAACAGAATTGCTGGAGATGGTAGAAAAATACCTCACCCCCGTAGCACAGCGATATGGCTACAGTGAAACACCGCTGGAAGCTACGATCAAGTGGAGGCCACTGGTATTGGTGCTGGGCAATTACTCATCCGGGAAGTCCGCACTGATCAATGAATTTCTCAACAGCGATATTCAGAAAACCGGACAGGCGCCAACAGACGACTCATTTACCATCCTGACATATGACGGCGCCGCCAATAGCGATGGACCTATCCGTGTCACCGAAGAACGCGACGGCAAATTTTTATTAAACGATCCGGAATTCCCCTTCGAATCCATGAAAAAGCATGGGCAGCGTTTTGCCTCTCATTTCCGTCTGAAGAAGGTCAATGCACCGTTTTTGAAACATCTGGCTATCATTGACACTCCGGGAATGCTGGACAGCATTACTGAACGGGATCGCGGCTATAATTATCAGGATGTCATCGGCGATTTTGCCCATATCGCCGATCTGATTCTGGTGTTGTTCGATCCGCATAAAGCCGGTACCATTCGCGAAGTACACACAAGCCTCCGTGACACATTACCCGCCAGAACCTTTGAAGATCGGGTTCTGTTTGTGCTGAACCGCATTGACGAATGTATGTCCCTTAACGATCTGCTCAGGGTGTATGGTACTCTGTGCTGGAATCTGTCACAGATCACCGGACGCAAAGACATTCCGATGATCCATCTGACCTATTCCCCGAGAGCTTCCCTCCGCTCCGATCCCAACTCAGACGGAGATTTCAGCTACCTTCGCTATCTGGGAAACCAGCGGGAAGAGCTTAAAAACGCTGTATTGGAAGCGCCACGACACCGCCTGGATCATTTAGCGGCCTTTGTTGAAACACATTCCGAATGTCTCAGCCATACGTTGGAAGCTCTGATCAGTTTTCGCAAAAGATATATGCGTCATCGCATCAAAAATCTTGCAGCAGGCGCCATGATCAGTCTTACCGTTGCATGTCTTGTGCTGGGAATACTGGCTGTATCGGGTCTGATGGGAAACCTCGCAGGACTGATGCTGGCCGGAGGCGGGGTAACCGTAATATGTTTATTGGCTTGGACTATAGGAATCTGGAGGATATCGGAAAAACGCTTCCTGAAAAAACAGTTGCAGAATCTGGATACCTTGACGCCGCTTAAAACACAGACACGACAGGATAACTGGGAAATGATTCGATCCGTGGTCAGTGATTTTCTGGAAAAAAACGGCGGACATTACTCCATGGCCGACACCAGGGATGACTACGAAATCGCTTATGCTGTCTTTCAGAAAGGCGCCAAAGAAGTGCGGGAAGCACTCAACGAACTGGCGACATTACGCCCGGATGAACCAGTAACGGAACCTCCCGGGCCCTTTCTGGCGTCGCTGCATCTCGAAAAAGCGGAAGATATCTCATGACGGAATCCTGCTAAAAGCAGTAATAGTGATTATTCAGGGTACATATCACCAATCTAAAAAAGCATGGCTGATCAGCATTTTCAGGATAAACTGACCAGCCACTATCTCCATAATGAATCCGGACATCAGTCAGGCGGCGGGTAAGCACCGTCGGATGCATCCGGAGCAGACGGATAGGATGGCGGTGGTGGGGGTGGTACATATGTCGACCTTGCGCTTCTCCGGTAGCCGGGTATCTGGTTTCCTTTCGAATACATGCACTGCTGATAGGCAATGTCGTAACGCCTCTGAACTTCCATACCGGAAGACTGAGCCTGACTGGAAGACACTGCAGCGCCACCAATCAACCCACTGACAGCGCCAATGCCCGCGCCTGCTCCCATGTTGCCGGAAGCCGAACCAATCACAGCACCCAACCCAGCACCCAGTACCGTTCCAATAGCCGATCCGGCAACAACGTTCTGATTAACCGTATCATTGGCGTTCCACCCAGTCTGTGCTTCCGCCCAGGACCTGCAATCCTGATCATCTGCGCGAAAAGTCGCAAAGGATTTCCCGGCACCCGGCAGCACCATAACGCTGGGGCCCGGCGGAATGGTAGCACAGCCACCCATCGTACAAGCAACCACTACTGCCAATAAACATTGATGCAATCTGTTCATATAATCACCTCCCTCATCTGTCTGGGGGTGCTGGCTGCGGTAACACCTTCATCCAGCCGCCAGGACATTCCTTGACATATGGATAATACCCTCTGGGGCTTTCACAATAATACCAGTAGTCTCTATTCTCAGGCGGTGGCTGCTGAATATACACTGGCGGCTCCTGCACCACCACGGGAGGAGGGGGCGGATAGTACGGCCGGGGCCACGGATCCACAACAATGGCCGGACCTCCCCAGAAAATCCCTGGATGATGCCATGGTCCTCCCCATGGGCCTCCACCTCCCCATGGACCCCATGGCCCTCCATGCCAACGTGCATATGAATTACCTGCTCCAATTCCGATTACCCCCAATATTATACAAAAAACCAGCAATATCTTTTTCATGGTTCCACCTTCTTTCCGACATAACAATTCTGAAGGCTTCGTAAAAAGCCCGCAAGCTGAGTTGCGCTGCATTCCTCAAGATTTGCGCGCCTTTCCTGAACATTTTACGAAGCTGTCTAAAAACTTTCTTCAAGATGTTTAAGCAAATGGAATGCCAAATGCGACAGCTTTGTCACAGATGGAAAACAACCCGATAGCCACCGTAACATCAGAACAAGCTGGATAACATCTATCCATGGATGGATAAACGTTAAACAGTCGTGATGGCTTCGAAAACCCGATTTCAGCGATTGAGCTGCAAAATATGCTTCACTTCTCGGTATTCGCAGGCGCTGAACCTTCCGCTTGGCTGCCCTGAGATTTACTGTGGACGGTTTCACTGATTTTATCGGCAAGCGCATGGCTTAAATCAGCAATGACAAGGCTTTGAGTATGTACAATATCCGTATAAGTCTGGCCAGGACATTGTTCTGTCACATGATAATGAAACACAGCACTTCCCTGCCGTTTAGTATCCTTCAAGGTCCAAACAGCGTCCAGACAAACGCTGTCTCCCGGCTTTCCGTCAAAACGGTTGACATTGACGACCACCCTGTAATCCGGCTCCGTCAGGGTGTCATCCGTAAAAACAGTAGCGCCTTCGGATGCCAGCAAGCTGCTCAGATTTTCCGTCAAGACTCTCTTGATGTCATCTTTCAGTAGCCCCGCCCATTTATGAAATTCCGAGAAAACCATCTGATGATTCTCGGTTCTGACAGCAATCTGGGGACGCTTCAACATATCCGGAAGAATGACCGGCCCTACCGCAACGGTAAACCGGGAAACCGTTCCTGCGGCTTTGATGCTGTCTTCCGGACACTGCATGGCGCTGAGCGTATAATACTTCGCAGACGGACTTCTGAAATAACAACCGGAAAATATCAGCGTCAGCAATATCAGAACTATCGGTAGATGCACGACTCCGCAAGCTACCGGAACACCGCTGCCGGAATCCTGTTTCACCAATCCATCGCCTGAAGACCCCATTCTCATTTTTCTTTTCCTTTCCCGGTAAGGATGGATTCAGGATGACTTTCCAGATAATCCGCCAGAACGCGCAGGGAACGGGCCGCGTCTGAAAGCTCTTGCAGCACATCTCCCATGCGGTACTGAAGCGGCGAATCCTTTTGCAAAACCGCCTGTGAAGCAGCCAGTGACAGGCGGGCCTGTTTCAGCACAGCATCAATCTCAGGCGTGGTGTTGGTGCGTAATCCGCTGACCAGCATCTGAAGTTCGTTGACGGCGGGACCTATGGCTCGCAGGGATTTTAGAAGTTCCGGCGAACCGATGATCCCTTTTGCACTGTGAATCGTATCTTTCAGATCTTTTCCTATCTGGTCAATGGGCAGTCTGTCCAGTTTATCCACCACATGATTGATTTTAGTACCAAGTTCTTCGATCTGAGTTGGCAGGGTAGGAATCGTAGGATAAGCGCCTTTATAAGAGGCCGATGCCCTCTGTGCATCCGGAAAAAAATCAAGCGCTACAAACTGCTGACCGGTCACCAGATTCCCTGTCTGGAGCTGCGCGCACAATCCTTTGGCCACCAGATAATTGATGATATTTTTAGGATTATGCTGTCCCTTGTCTTTTTTGATGCTGACACGCCCGGGTTCTATCATGATCAGAACCGGTATATCAAAGACTTTCCGGGCGCCGTCGTACTCCAGCTTTAGATCCAGCACCTCGCCGATTTGGATACCACGGAACTCAACCGGCGCTCCGGGTGAAAGACCGCGAACAGACGTATTGAAATTCAGGATAAACAGTTTCTTTTCTGGATAATCTTTTTTCTGAGCAGCTTCCCGATTGGCAAAAAGAGTAAAAACCGCATCTTCAGAAGCGGTCGCTTCAGGTGCTTCAAAATTATCCACGACATCAAAAGCGATGCCGCCAACCATCAGCGATACCAGAGATTCTGTTTGAAGATGGAACCCCTGGGAGTCCAGTTTCATATCAAAACCACTGGCATTCCAGAACCGCGTGTTCTGATGAACATATTCATCATACGGCGCATTAATGAATATTTTAAACAAAATACCGGAGCCATCCGACACCAGGTTATAGGCGATCACTTTGCCCACCGTAATCTGACGATAGTAAACCGGAGATCCGATTTCAATAGAACCCTTACGTTCCGCTTTCAGAGCGAAAACACGTCCTGGATCCGTCGTCGTCACGATAGGAGGTTCTTCCAAACCTTTAAAATTGCGTTCGGGATCCCCTGATTTTCCTGGATCCATATCTATATAGGCGCCTGAAAACAAGGTTCCCAGCCCAGAGATGCCCTGGACAGCAATTCTGGCCCGAACCACCCAAAATCTCGTGTTTTTGGACAGATATGCTTCGGCGCCCTTTACAAACTGGGCTTTCACCAATACTTTGGAAAAGTCCTTGCTCAAGGACAGGTCCGTCACCTGCCCGATTTCTACATCCTTGTAGCGGATTTTGGTTTTACCGGCTTCGAGCCCTTCGGCTGTTTTAAATGTGATGGTAACTTCAGGCCCCTTTTCAGAAAAGGTTTTATAGATGAGCCAGCATCCAACCAGCGCTGCAACGACCGGAATAATCCATACAATAGAGATGTAATGTTTACGGGAACGGATAACAGGCTGCGGAATATCGGTATTGTCAGGTTCCAGGGAAGTATTCACATTCATCTTCAGGTTCCTTTACATCCCAGATAAGCCTGGGATCAAAACCCATGGCGGCAAACATGGTCAGGAGCACAACAGCGGCAAAATAAATAACACCGCTTCGAGGCTCGACATTGGCCAGAGCGCCCAGATGCACCAAAGCCACAAGAATGGTGACCACAAAAACATCCACCATGGACCAACGCCCGATCGTCTCGACAATACGATACAAACGCGTGCGATCTTTAGGACGCCATCCGGAATGGCGCTGGACGGAAATTACCAGAAAAGAGAGGATCAGCAGCTTCAGGACGGGAATGAAAATACTGGCCGTAAAGATAATCAGGGCGATCGGCCACATTCCGGTAGCGATGAAATATATCACACCGCTCATAATGGTATCCGTCTGCACACTTCCTAGGGAAGTCACAGTGGTGATAGGGATCAGATTGGCCGGAATATAAAAAATCAAAGCCGCTATAATCAGCGCCCATGTACGCGCAATACTATTGGGCTTTCGAAGGTGCAGCGTTTCTCCACATCTCGGACATCTGCCAAATAGCCCTGTACTTGCTTCAGGAGGTCTCCGAACCAGTAAATGGCATACCGGACAGCTCAGCAGAAACGCCGCTTTTGCCGTAGCCACCGTCTCTGGTATCAGTACGTCTTCCACTGTTTCCATATTTGATGCGGATCCAAAGACGCCATACAGGCTGCGAGAACAAAAATAAGCGCCATAAAGCAAAACAGCGCAACATCAGGAATAATCTGCGCCATCTTTGCCAGTTTGACAATGGACACCAGAACCCCCACCATAAAAACTTCCATCATGCTCCACGAACCCAGCTTCTGCACCCAGCGAAACAAGACAAACATGCCGGGAAATTTCACGCCCAAATACAGCGGCAACAGAACATACATCAGCAGGAGAATCTGCAATAGCGGAGCGATAAACGTGGTAAACAGAACCAGCAGCGCCAGCCAGGGCATTCCGGATATATAAAACCGTCGAATCCCGGTCAGCAGCAGCACATGCCGAGACTGCCCCTGAATTTTAAATCCCAGAAACGGAAACGAATTGGCCAGGATCAGCAGAAACAGACCCGCGAGCGCCAGCGCCAGCGTGCGTTCCACACTGTTGCGTTTGGACTGCGCCAGCAACGCTCCGCAACGGCAACAATAAGCGCTCATGCCATCCGGAATTTCAGAAACACGATGAAGAAGATCGCAGTCGTGGCAGGCAATCAAATGCTCATTCTTCATAGTTTTATACCTTTATAAATTTGACGGCTTCATAAAAAGCCCGCATGCTGCGCCAGCGCCGCATCCATCGTCATTGCAGCGTACGACAGGTACGCTTCATTTTTTCAGGATTTGCGCGCCTTGCCTGTGAGCTTTTTACAAAGCCGTCCGAAATTCGACTTTTTACGAAGGCATCAAATTTATCACATGACTCCGGATGGCCATGTTATATACTATTTTCAAAGGATGATTTCAAGATAAACGAATATGAATGGATAGATGCACCGGCTACGGCAGGCAGTCATGGTTTCCTTACCGCACGCGCCACCAGCCAGATCCCCAGGAGTACAAACGGGATGCTCAGCCACTGACCGACACTTAATATCAGATTGGCTTCATACACCGCCTCCTGCCGTGTTTTGAGGAACTCCAGCAGAAACCGCGCAAAAAACACCAGAATCAGAAAGACTCCCAGCAGCAGCCCCTTTTTTTCGGCGTTACCAGAGCGGCGATACATCAGCACCAAGACAACAAAAATAATAGCATAAGCAAGCGCTTCATAGAGCTGAACCGGATGCCTGGGTACGGCATCCACCCTGTCAAACACCACAGCCCAGCTTCGCGTCGTGGGAAGGCCGAGAATTTCCGAATTAAAAAAGTTGCCGATTCGTATAAAAGATCCGGCCAGCGCCACTGGCAGCACAATCCGATCGAGCAGCCAGAGATAAGACGGACGACCGCTTTTTCGGGTATAGATATAGAGCGCCGTCAAAATTCCGATCGCTCCCCCATGACTGGCCAGCCCGCCTTCCCATATCTCAAGAATCTCGACGGGATGGCTCAAATAATAAACCGGATCGTAAAACAGACAATGTCCCAAACGCGCGCCAATCAGAACGCCGAAAAACATGTATATAAATAGACTGTCCAGCTCATCTTCCGATCTGCCTTCCCGCCGATATATCCATTGAATGATTTTAAAACCAATCAGAAATGAAGTAGCAAACAGCACCCCATACCAGCGAATCGACAGAGGGCCGACATGAAAAATAACAGGATCGATGTTCCAGTGAATGTACATTACCTTTTATCCATATTCGATTTTTCTTTCATTATTTCGTCTCTTCCGTGGAAGAAGTCGCCTGTTGTTTCAGCGTTTTCAACATCTCTTCCACAGACTGGCCGCTGGAAAGGGCCGCCAGCGGATTGATGGCAAGCACAGATTCCCACGCCCGTATTGCGCCTGCCTTGTCATTCAGGTCATAAAGTAAAACGATACCTTTGTCGATACGGCTGATTTCATGTTTCGGATCGATTTCAGCCGCCTTGTCAAACGCATGAATCGCTTCCCGAGGTTTACCGCTGAGGCGGTACATTACGCCCATATCGGTCCAAACATTGGCGTTTTGAGGATTGATGTCCAGCGCCTTCTGGTACGCCCGAATAGCCTCCTGATATCTGTTGGCGTCAAAACAGGCATCTCCCAGATCAATCCAGCCCTGAAGATCATGGGGATTTTTCTGAACCAGGCTGCTCAATGCCTCAATGCGAGACGCCATTTCCGGGGACTGGCTTTTTGCAGGCGCATCGCCGGTAAATTGCCCCATCGGAATACTGCCGGATTTATAAACGCCCACCACCACCCCGACAAAAAAACCGATCACCAGAAATCCAACCGCAATCCAGACGACATTATAACGGTTATCCGACGATTTGCCACTTTTTTTTACAGATGGTATCGCACTGTCACTTTTTTCTACATCTTCCATACCTGCATTTTCCTCCTGAATCGTAAAAATAGATGATGCCAGGCATTACGCCTGACAACCGATGCCGTTGCCACAGGAGTTCTCTGTCCAAGGGCAAATATCTCCACAGGCAATGGACAACATCCTGAAAACCGCATCACATCACCCATATCATCAGGAAAATGCAGAAATTATACCAGACGGCAAGCAGTTCCCAATCGAGGCGGTGAATTGCATCAGATTGCATAACGGCAGGAACGCACCTGAATCAGCTCCGCCGTGATACTGACCGCGATCTCTTCCGGGGTCTGTGCGCCGATGGACAGGCCGATGGGACTGTGTACCCGTTTAAAATCCGCGGCGGGAAATCCTTCTATTTCAAGCGCGTTGTAAATAGCATCGCGCTTTTTCCGGGAGCCGATCATGCCGATGTAACCGGCAGGCGTTCGCAGCGCCTGCGCCAGTACTGTCTTGTCATGCAGATGCCCGCGGGTGAGGATGACAATATAAGCATCTTCATGAATAATGCGCCCCTCAAAAGCCCTGTCAAACGACGGCAGCACCTCCACCTCATCCGCTTCCGGAAAACGGCTGCGGTTGGCAAATTCGTCGCGGTCATCCAGTATTACCGTACGAAACCCCACCATTCTGGTGAAAATGGCGGTCTGAAGACTGACATGGCCCGCACCCAATAAATATACCGTATCCTGAGCGTATATGGGTTCGATAAACAAGCGCCGGCCACCGACTATTTTCAGAACAGGCATCCGCAGATGATCCGTCACCGCTCCAATATCCGCCTGCATGGCTTTCGATAATTCCACATAACCGATTTTTTTGCCATCTTCCTGCAGGATCATCCGGCTGATCCGCAAAGGTGAAGCGCCAACAGACGTCAATTCCGTTATCATCACTCCTTTTCGGCGATGGTTCAGCATATCCAGCAGCTCCGAAAAAAACAGAACGGTTTCGGCGTTTGCATTCAGGGACTCCAGCAGGATTTCCATTTTCCCGCCGCAGATCATATCCATCTTGTCCACAACTTCTGACGTCAGATCAAAGGAACAGAGCACTGCCTTCCGGCTGCCCAGAATGTCTCGAGACAGCCGCAACACTTCGGCTTCAATCCAGCCACCGCCGACAGTTCCTGAAACGATGTGATCTTCCCCCAGAACCATTCGGGTTCCAGCGGCTCTCGGCGTCGAGCCATCCTGACTCACGACCAGCGACACAACGACCGGCTTTTCCTGTTCCAGATATCTGTAAATATCAGTTACCCAGTTTTTCATGATATTATGCTCCTTTTGAGACACCGTTTTTGCATTGTCGGGATGCTGCTGCAACAGATACAGCGCACCGGCGCCAGCGTCAGCATGCCGGCATCCACCGCCACCCGAAACTCCGGGATATTCATGAGTATTTGCACAGCGGCCTGAGCGGTGCGATCCGGATCGGTTTCCGGAACCAGCATCAGGGAAACGGCCAGACAATCCCTGTTCAGTTGCGTTGTCAGTGTCGCCTGGACATCCATCACTCCAGGCAATGGAAAGAATGCTTCGTCCAGCAGCGGCAGGCCTGTCAACGCTCCCGAACGCAAACAGGCCATATTTTCAAGGCGATAAATTCTGTGATCCAGCCGTTTCAGCACTGCACCGCAGGGACAATCCGTTGTCAGAAATCGGGATATATCTCCTGTGCGGTAACGAATCAGCGGCGCGGCAACGCGGGTCAGCGTCGTTACCACAATTTCGCCCCACACGCCATCCGGCGCCGGAAACCCGGTTTCGGGATTCACAATCTCGATATAGAGATCGGCTTCCCGAAGATGACATCCCTGACGCGCCCGACATTCAACGCCGCCGCCCCACCCCATTTCCGTCATTCCGTAATGCGTATATACCGGACAATTCAGTTCTCTTTCAAGCACATCAACAACGGCGCGAGGCACATAGTCGGTGGTGAGCAAAACACCGCTCAACCGGCTCCGGAGCAACGCTGCGCTATCGCCGCTTCGCGCTATTGCCAGCACATGGATCGGTGCGCCTACCAGACAGGTAACATCACGCTGGAGAATAACATCCACTGCATCGCGGACATCTTTCAGGGGACCATACGGCAGACTTTTCAGCCCCATCCGTTCAAGCGCTTTGCCCAGCAACCCGCCCGCACCATCGGGCCTGTCACAAGGCAGCAGGATCATGACCCGATCACCGTCATGCACCAGCGCAGACATGCCATAATGGAAAAAGGCCTCAGTACGTTCGAGGTCTTCCCGACTGAAAAAAATGCGTTTGGCCTGCCCTGTGGTGCCGGAAGTCTGAAGTGTTACACAACGCTCGACATCGCTTTGAGACACACAGAGAAACTGCAATGCGTGATCTCCCCGAATATCCGCCGCTGTGGTAAACGGCAGCAGGCTTATGTCCGCCAAAGAGCGGAAATCCGCCGGGACCACCCTTGCCATACGTTTACGATAAAATGGGCTGGCCGCACACACCTTTTCAAGAGTATCGCGGATTTTCTGAAACTGATAGGACTCGATGCAAGAGCGCGTGCGACGCCCTCCATCTTCCGATGCGGCGGCGATATCGCTGAAAATCCAGTCTTCCAGAGGGGTTTTAGGAATCATGGCGGATATCATCGGTACAGGGGACGCCCCTGACTGTCGGTAAGATTACAGGCGCAGAAAGGAATCAGCCGTCCATCATCTGATACGACGTGAATACAGCAATCCCGCAGGCGCTCCAGATCCAGGTTCCACGCATCCTGAAAAGCCATAGCAGAAATGGAAAAAACACGGCTTCGGGCAACTTCCAGAAAACTGTCCAGATCCATTGCGTTGTCATCACCCGATGAAGTGTTCACGGAAAGATGCAGCTCATCTATCGCAGGATATTCGGCCGGCAGCGCTCCCCAGTCTCTGGCCACCGCAGCGATGGTGCGCCGCGCTCCCTTATCGGCGGGAAACGGCTTGCAACAGGCATCTGTCATCGGCAGAGATATCAAAGGCGTCAGGCGTTCCGCGGATGTAACCAGAAACCTTGCATGGAAGGAACACAAGGCGTTTTCACATCCAGGGGGGCGAAAATCCGCCGCATGAATCATTCCATCCGTCTGGTTCTCCAGAGCTGTCATGATCTCAGGAAGTGTCATCCGGTCACAGTCTGCAGGCGTCAGGGGATATCGGCCCAAATAGCTGACGGGCTGGAAATGCACCCCCCGCACCGCCGGGAAAGCCTTCACTCCCCAGTTCACCACAGCGCCAATTTCTTGGTCATTGACGCCAGGCACGACCAGAGGCACCAGAACAACACCAAGCCCTGCGGCTGCGCAGCGTTCAACAGCCCGCTCTTTTACCGCCAGAAGATCACGGCCGCGCAGCATCTGAAAGGTGTCAGCCGTCACGCCGTCAAACTGGAGAAAAACAGAAGACAGCCCCGCCTCCTTGAGCCTTTCGGCATAACCGGGTTCTTCCCCCAGTCGAAGTCCGTTGGTATTGAGCTGAACGAAGGCAAAACCCATCTCTTTACCCATTTCGATGATCCTGGGCAGATCGTCTCGAACCGTCGGTTCACCCCCGGAAATCTGGATATTACAGGCCGGCGCAACCGCATGAACCCGCGAATACCAGAACCGGATTTTCTTCAGATCCGGATCAGGCGCTTCAAAAGCTCCGGCATCGGCGAAGCAGTACCGGCACCTCAGATTGCACCGCCGGGTGATTTCGATAAGCGCCGTACAGGTGATCTGCCGGTGTGAAGCACAAAGCCCGCAGTCTAGCGGACAGCCCCTGGCGACGTCCATGTAGCAGACCGGCGGACAAACCGGAAATTTGGGCCGCACCCAGGATACAAACGATGGACTCCCGCGCCAGATCACCGTGCGGAACGCCCCATGATCCGGACAACACTTTTCCAGACAGATATCCGGCCCTCTCTTTACTCGAAAGGCAGGAACAGGCTTCAGGCATACGGGGCATAGACTTTCCGTTTGAGACAGGAACGGCTGAACTCCGGATGCTTTAGTTGTCATGGCTGTGGGGACCGGTCAGATCAAAACCGTGCTGCAGCAGAAGTTCCATCACCTGCTGATAAGCCCCGGCCACAAGAGAGCCGCACCTCTCAGGATGCGGCCGCCGGTTTTCTTCGCCGATGATATCGGCGCAGGAAATGCCGCCGTACAGACTTCCGGCGGTCTGCGTAAACCAGTCGCTCAGCTCCGCATACAGAAGCGGCAATTTTTCATCTTCGGTTTCATCTTCGGCGCCTTTGGCTGCATACAGGGCCAGTAGACAGGCTGCCCCAGTAAAAACGCCGCAGATTCCGCCGCTTCCGGCCCCGCCCAGACAAAGACCGGCCATAGCCCGCACCAGATCCGGGTCTGTCTGATTCCGGTTTTCCATATCCAGCAGCAGCAGAATCTGGCTGCAGCAATACCCCTGACCCGCCAGCCGCATCATGCGCAACGTGACATCGTTCATCTCTTTGGTCCTTTCAAACGAGCGATCCAAAGCCCGTATCCGGGGCTGGCGCCTTGCATGTTCTGTTTGTTTTCTGCAGAGCAGCCTCCCGGAAACAACAGTTGCATCAACAGTTCACGCGATCCTAATGTCCACACCATCCGGGCAGCCAGTTCCGTCAGATAACGGGAATGATCTTCCCAGAGGATAACGTCAAAACCGCAGTCGTTAAGATGTTTCATCAGTTCTGTATTATCGGATGCTCCGGACAGACAGGTTGCGGATGCGGCCAAATCACCGGCGCCGGACTGAGGATTCCGCAGATAGACATCGGTCAGCACCAGCCACCCGGCCGGCCGCAGCACCCGGCAAAATTCCCTGAAGGCTTTGGGCGGCTCCACCAGCAGTGACACCACGCACTCGCAGAAAATACCATCGAGGCATTTATCGTAAAACGGCAAAATATCACCAGCAGCCTGAAGCACGGGCATCCCCCGGCATTCCGACAACATCTGCGCCGATATAGCCAGACCGCACGCCCTGCACCCCCGGATATCTCTCAAATACATCAATGTTGCCCCCAGACCGCATCCGATATCCAGCACACGGGCACCCGGTTGAAATGCACACCAATCCGCCGCTCTTTCCGTCAGCGCCAGCCCGCCGGGCCGCAGCGTATTCCCGGTGATGCCGCGCAAAACATGGGGAACATGAGACAGCGCCCGTGCGGTAAAAGCCGTCATTTATCTTCCAAAGCCTGCTCGACTTCCGCCATCTTACCAAGGGCCACAGCCTCTGAAACCAGAACAAAGCCGCACCGGGGACATTGCGGCAGATCCACCGTGATCCGATTGCCCATATACATCAGGGTCACAGGTCCCTCGACCAGATTTACATGACAGGCCTGACACTCCCAGACAAGATCTTCCGGCTGCGTACCCTTCGGGTTCATCATGGCCCCTTTCTCAGAATTTCCATCCGGTGGCTGTAGGCGTTATGAATCGTAAAGCCATTCTCTGAAATTGAATATTCCACCCAGAACGTGGCGTTATACAGTCTGAACGCAGCCTTGAAATGCCCGGTATCCGGATGACAGAGCTTCTGACCGCTGTCTTCCGCATGATAAATGACCCTCTGGATATCCGATATCAGAATGCGGCGATTCTCCAGAATCTGCTGAACTTCCGGAGAAACAGACAGCGCAATGTTCTCATAGGGTTCCATGTTTTCAGGAGACTCCTTCCATAACGTCTGTTGCAGAATATTTTTCAGCCAGGATCGGTTCTCCCGGCGCTGCGACCATCCCGGACGTCTGCGGCCTGCGGGATCCGCCTCATCGGGACTTGGAAATATCATGTCCAGAAGATGCAGTGCGCGTTTCCCCGATGCCGCCAGATTGTCGCGACACATGGCGCAATATGTCACATAATCCGCGGGATGCTGATGCGCCAGATGACGGACGACACTGCCGGCAAGCTCCGGGTTGGCGTTTTGCATCAATCCGCCGAAACCACAGCACGCTGTGTGACTCCGATTTCCTTTCAACTCCTCAAACGGCTGCTCCAAGCGATTAAGAAGACGGCGAACGCTGTCATGGATTTCAGGCTCGTGGCGAGTGGTGCAGGGGTCATGAATCGCCGGCGGCGCTGAAAGCTTCAATGGCAAGGCCCCGGCAGGAAGGCCGGCACCTTCCAGCACCTGCCAGAGAGATATCACATCAGCTTCCGGCAGGTGACATTTGAACATCTGATAGCAGGTGGCGCATGCAGGGATTATCTGCGGACATCCGAGCGCTGTCCATTGCTCCTTCAAGGCCGAAAACTCCTTTTGGAACAGCGCATCGTCTCCGGCCCAGAATGCCGGCGCATTGCAACACCCCAGCATGATACCTACACTTTTTAAAGGCAGCACCCGCCGCAAATGGGCATACACATCACGCACCTGTTCCGGCGCTGAAGCGCAGAGCTGACACCCGGGAAAAAACAGATGGGAAGCAATTCCGGTTTCCGGATCGGGGCGGGTCATGGCAAAGCGGTCGCTGTTACTGAACTGCATGTCCATCAGGGCGAATTCGTGGGCAGATGGCGGCATCCGTTTTTTCCCTACCATATCCTGGCGGGCTTTCAGGCACAGTGTCTGCATGGCAAAATTTTCCGGACACACGACTTCGCAGAGTCCGCAAAGGCTGCACGAATTAATCAGCCGGTTGGCCTTGTGCGAGCCCATGACAATGGAATCATTGTTGTAAATCTCCCGCGCATATTTTCGCGGATATCCGCCAAAATGCTTCAGGTACGGGCATACCTTGACGCATTCCAGGCACTCGCACTGCAAACATCGCCCGGCTTCCTGAACGGCTTCATTTTCGGTATATCCGGCTACGGAATCCTGCGGTGTTATGGCAGGAAGAACGGAAACGTCGTCCATAGCAGTATAAAGCCGGCTGGAATAGGGTCTGTCCTTCTCCCTTCCGGCAGTTCGGGACACTCCTTGCAGACAGCGGTCAATCGTGGTTGCCGCCCAGCGGCCTTCAGCAGACCGCCATACCGGAGAAAAGGAATTGCCTTCCAGCGCCAGGCCGCCGGTAAAAAAACCTTCCAGCCCGGAAATGCGGGTCAGGGCCGCATCCGGCCAGGGTTCTCCAGTGTCGCATTCCCCCCAGAAAGTCAGGCCGTCCAGCCCCAGATATACCGCATCAAAGCGCCTGCGTATCTCTTCAAGAGCATCCCAATCCAGTGAAAAACGGCAGACAGTCTCGACCCCCAAGACAAACAGCGCCTCCATCTCCGTTTCGATCACGGAACGAGGCAAAACTTCATCTGGAATCTCAAAGAGATACACGCCCATGCGATCGGAAGGTTCCAGCAGGGTGACATTATAGCCCTTTCGGGCCAGATCCCAGGCAGCCGTCAGACTACTCAGAGCGCTTCCGACTGCAGCCACCCGCTGACGCTTTCGAGGCAGCACCGGCATCCGCTGAACCGGCGCCGGGGTATGAACACAGGCACGCTCCAGCAACCCGATTTCTACAGCATCTCCAGCTTCTTTCCGTCTGCAGACGTCCCGGCACGGCGCGTCACAAATCCGGCCCAGAATGCCGGGAAACGGCATGGTCTTTTTCAGCGTTTTCCATGCCTCTTCCCACAGACCCTGCACCATACAGCGGCTAAATGTACGCACATCCACATGAAGCGGGCAGGCGCACTGACATGCCGGCGGTTCTTCCTGAATGCAGCGGCTTTCCAGTAAACGTAAGGCTTTCTGATCCATTTTCCGAAATGCCTCCGAACTTTCACAAAACGGGACGAAACCTCACAGGAAAGCATCGCCCCGCTTCTTATGTCTCAGCCTGCACTGCACCGTCAGCTGCGTTTTATAATGTCCTGTATTTACATGAAACCGGTTAAGCGGCCGGATCGGCCGGCCACGATTCTCCTTATTTTTTCCCCTGTATCCCCGCCAGTACTTTCTCTGGCAGAGCCGGCAGATGGGTGATACGCACCCCCGTGGCGTTGGCAATGGCGTTAATAACCGTCACATGGGTGGATGTCAACGGCAGTTCGCCCGCACCCGCCGCGCCGAAGGGACCATATTCGCGGGGCGTCTGTACATAATGAATATCGATGGCGTCCGGGATGTCCTTGATATAGGGAAGCCCGCATCCAATCATATTGATATGTCTGGACAAATCCTCAAAATCTTCGGAAAGTGCCAGACCAATACCCTGCGCCACACCGCCGTAAATCTGTCCATCCACCACCAGCTTGTTGTTGATGGAACCGGCATCGGCAAATACTGTGAACTTGTCCACCATCGTTTTGCCAGTAGTTGTATCCACTGTCACTTCGGCCATGAACACCCCGTACATATAGACCGGAAAGGGTGCGCCCTGACTGTTTTCATCGCAGGCCGTACACATGGAAGCCGTCCATTTTCCGGAATATTTCAAAGGAATATTTTCAGCCTTCATTTCCGCAAAGCTGCGATACGTTCCGTCTGATTTACGCATGGCATTCAGCAGCATATCGCACCCGTTTTTAATGGCGTTTCCCGTCATGACCTGCGAACGGCTTCCACCTGCCGGCCCACTGTTGGGTGCTGTGGCCATATCGTTCATCACCAGCCGGATTTGATCCGGACGAAGCCCCAATGGCCGCAAGCCTTCATGACAGGTACCCAGTGCGCCGCTGTCCGCTCCCTGACCGTGATCCTCCCAGGTCGAGCTGAGAATCACACCATCTGGCGTCAGCTCCACGGCAATTTCCGAGCTGTCCGGCCCATCCAGCCCGCAGCCATAAACTCCAATGGAAATCCCGACACCTTTTTTCTTTTCAGCAGTGGATTCTCTATGAGCGCGATCCAGCGCCGCCTTGTACAGCGGGCGCAGTTTATCGAGCATTTCCGGCAGGCTGTACGCATCCGGCGTCTGTCCGGTAGGCGTTGTATCACCGGGCCGATATACATTCAGATATCGAAGCTCCAGCGGATCCATACCCATTTTCACCGCCAGCTCGTCTATCAGACTCTCGGAAGCCAGCAAACTCTGGGGCGATCCGTAAGCCCGGAACGCTGATCCCCAGGCGTGATTGGTGCAGACGGTCTTGCCGACCCCGCGGATGTTGGCAATGCCATACCCAGCACCAATAAACTGCGCGCCGCGGAGCGTGAGCAGATCTCCGAACTCGGAATACGGCCCGTGATCCACCACCCAGTCACCTTCCATGGCAAGAATTTTACCCTGCTTATCTGCGCCGTATTTGAGATGCATGAAAAACGGTGAGCGCTTTCCGGTATAAGTGATATGCTGGAAATAATTGTATTTCAGGGTTACCGCTTTTCCTGTGGCCAAAGCCGCCACGCCCAGGAGAGCTTCCATGGTCGGGCTGAACTTGTATCCGAACGTACCACCGGAAGGGTTTTGAACCAGTCGAAGCTTTTCGGGTTCAACCCCCAGCCCTGGGCAGATCATGGCATGATGCAAATAAAGCCCGATGCTTTTGGAATGAATAGCCAATCTGCCGGTTTCATCGAAATAGGCGAACCCTACATCCGGCTCTATGGTCAGGTGCGGCTGACGCTGAAGGTAGTAATCGTTTTCCACGGTATATGCCGCAGCATCCATGATCGGCTTCGTGTCATCGCCTTTGGCACGTTTTTGTTCAAAATACACATTGGGCGTTCCTGGATGAATTTCGATGGCGTCTTCCGCCATGGCCGCAGGCGCACTCATGTAAGCCGGAAGTTCTTCCAACTCCACCCGAACCTTATCGGCAGCAGCACGGGCATTGGCCTCGGTATCTGCTGCTACAATGGCAATAGCGTCTCCAAACTGAAAGACTTTTTCATCGCAGAGAATCGGCCGGTCCCAGCCATCGCCCTTGTTGCTCGGAAAGGTGATAAGCCCTGTGATCCGGTTTTTACCCTTGACATCCTTATGGGTGATCACTTTGAATACACCCGGCATCTTTTCTGCTTCAGAGGTGTCTATCGAAAGAATGTTGGCGTGAGATACCTTGGCCTGAACCAACGCCAGGCGCAGCGTGCCAGCCGGCATTTTGAGACCGGCGTCCGCACCGTAATCCGTTCTGCCCGTCACTTTATCCACGGCGCTGGGCCGGGGGCAAAGACTGCCCCATATCCGGTTATCCGCAGGAAGTTTAAACGCCAGATCGGCTTCAGACAATTCACCGCGCAGCACTCTGGCAGCATCCATCACGGCATCTACCAGAGGTTTATAGCCGGTACATCGGCAAGCATTGCGATGCTTCTGAAACCAGTCACGGACATCCTGACGGGCAGGTGATGGGTTGCTGTCTAAAAGTCCCTTGGCGGACATGATAAACCCGGGACTGCAGAAACCGCATTGTGCACCGCCATGAACCGTCCAGGCGAGCTGAATCGGATGGAGTTTATCAGGGCTGCCAATACCTTCAATTGTCATAACACTGGCTTCATCCGGTACACGCTTCATTTTGGTGACGCAGGACCGGATCACCTTGCCATCCATAATCACGGAACAAGCACCGCACTGCCCTTCGCCGCAGCCGATTTTGGTGCCTGTCAGTTTTAACTGTTCCCGCAGCACATCCGCCAGTGACGCATCCGGATCAACCAGCAGCATTTGTGACTTCCCATTGATACACAGATTTTTCTTAATCATGCGGAACCTCCCTTGTTCTGAATGGATATGAGCGCCATCCATTCAACATCAGCCGGATGGGGCTATCTCTCTGAAAATCGAAATGACTGTTAACTGCTGAAAGAATTTTTGAGAAATGATATGAATGAAACTATCTGCACCTATCTATACCAGAATTGACACAGCGGTAAATATATAGGATAGGAATATGGAGAAGTCAAACGAATTGAACTGGGTGGAAAGATGCTCTATTTACTGCGGCATGGCGACATTGAAACCAACGGAGAAAAACGGTTTATCGGATGGACGGACAACCCGCTCAGTCGGCATGGCCGGGAACGAGCTGTTTTCTGGGGACGAAAATTACAGCACATCGAATTTTCCGGGATATGGTCCAGCCCGCTTCGGAGAGCCCGTGAAACTGCGGATATCATCACCAGCCTCCACCTGTCCCTTCCCGGAAACACCGTCCAGACAGCATGGGAACTCAGTGAAATCAATCTGGGAACCTGGGACGGTGTGGTTATGTCGCACATCCGGGAGCAGCATCCGGAGCTTTGGCGAGAACGCGGTGAACATATCGCGATTTTTCGTCCGCCTGAAGGTGAAAGCTTTACAGACCTTCAGAAGCGGGCCGTACGCTTCATTACACGCTTGGCAGCACAAAGCACTGGTGATCTGCTCATTGTTACTCACGCCGGTGTAATCCGGGTGCTGGTATGTCACGCGCTGAGCGCACCATTGTCGCATCTTTTTCGGATTCACCTGAATTATGGCGGACTGACCCTCATCCAGGTGGACACCGACGTGTTTCACATCTGGGCCATAAACCGGTCTGGGTGAATTTAATGGCACTGTTAATAATTCATGCAGTATCCTCTTCCATAACCTCCCATACCATTACCACACCCCCTTCCCATACCACCACGGCCCATACCTCTTCCCGAACCTGGTCCTGAAATAAAATTGGGATCGATCTTTTTTATTGCCAATATGTGTTTTAGACGTGCTGTATCAAATTGAGACCGAAGGGTATTGACTTCGCTCTGAAGAGAGGTAATCTGGGCCGTATCCGGAGCTTTCTTACCATATTCCGCCCGCAACAATATAGCCTTTTCACGAAGCTGTTCACGAATGCCTTCTGTAGCTTTCATAAATGCCTGTCGTTCCGCCGCGATCTGGCTGATCTGCGCATCGGTCAGATCGCGGCTATAACCATATCCCATACCGCGTCCCCCCCAGCCCATACCTGCTATGGCATCTATACCCATCCCCAGCAGCACAATAGCTATTACCATTACAATTGCTCTGACAGTCCATATATTTTTCATGACGGCCTCCTTTCTCTGATTAACCCCCATGCCCGGGCGGACACAATGAATGTTGAAAATGGAATAAGAATAACCAATTTAATTAATTTATAATTTTCTATTTTCATATAAAGGATTCTAAAATTCTATTGATCTAAATGAGCAATCAGTAACCGTTGCTTGGCCCCATACCGTTACCTGGGCCCATCCCCATCCCCCTACCCATGCCTCGACCTTCAACGAAATTGGGATCAATCTTTTTCATTGTAACCATATGCTGTTGAAGTGCTGTATCGAATTGAGAACGAAGGGTATTTTCCTGGTTCTGAAGCAACGTAATTTTAGCCGCATCCGGGGCTTTCTTGCTGTGCTCCGCCCTTAACAAAACTTCATTTTCCCGAAGTTGTTCACGAATGCCCGCTGTAGATTTCAAAAAAGATTGCTGCTCTGCAGCCATCTGACTGATCTGGTCATCGGTCAGATTACTGCTGTAGGCCCCACCTCTGCCACGACCGCCTCCCATACCCATTCCCGCCATTGCATCCAGGCCTGTCCCTAACAGCAGGATGAGAACACCTGTCATGATAGCCCTGCTAATCCATAATTTTCGCATGAGAAAACCTCCTTTTTTATTGCCGTTATAATTTTCTTTTATTGCTGTTATAGTTTAAAAGCAATAAAAGTGCCAACCGCACAGCAGCAACCCTTTCCTCGGTAACAGAATATCGTTTTCTTTTGCAGATTGCAGATATCTCATGTCAAAGTGGATACTAATTAACCGTATCATCGTTTATATTTCAAATAGTGAATATTTTTTATACATTTTTCGTCAGGATTCTATAAACAGTTATGACTTTGGATGAACTGTCTCACAATCTGACCTCGCCAGCACTGACAGGCAAACTTGGACAGTCCTCGGAATTCAGAAGTGAGAATGTTGGCGAGTTAATTGCTGTCAGGATTACTTCCGTTATGTTCAATCATCGGAACAGATTTTTCATCATCCATGCGTAGAAGTTTCATTCTTTCGATTTCCATGTTCATCTGCATCGCCTTCAGCCTCAATCGATATTGTAAATAAAACCATAGGGCAACGAGCAGAAACAAGAACGTGCACAGCATGACAGGAATCCACCAGAGCCTGGTCAGCCAATCTACGGTAATATTTCCAGCAGATTTAACGAATTCAGGAAGATACCAAAAAACGAAAACCAAGCAGATCAAAAGCAGCATCAGCCAAGATAAGTTAATTTTATTTAACGTATTAAAACCACGAATCCACTTGTTCTCAACATCATCGAATTCCTGATTCTGTCCATCAAAGTCAGCTACCTGACAATATGCTTTTGCAACCAGAACGATTAAAAAGGCCAATGTGATAGGAGTACCAATAGACAGCAGTATCCAGCCTTTCCAGGGAAAGGCATGATGTATGACATCATCGGTAATAAGTATATACCCTTTTTGACTGGTGGAATTCAGATTGACCGCAAGCCTCTCGTTTTCTTTTAATTTTTCAGGATGATCTATATAAACTCTTGCCATTTCATCTGATATTGGAATTTCTGTGCGGCGCTGTGTATCCTGTTGATAAAAAAAAGTACAGGTAGCAATGATAAGCTCCAGCAGACATACACCAATAGTAATCAGTCTGAGGATCTCTTTCCGGTCATTATTTTGGAAGTTTTCATTCATGAGAAAAAAATAAAAACCATGCTTGATTCCCGTATCATTCTTCAACGGGAATCAAGCATGGTTTAAAATAAAAAGTAAATAATTAACCAGAAATTCAGGCGGCCTTCTCTATCCTGACGGCACAAACCTTGAACTCCGGAATTTTTGAAACCGGATCCAGCACACCATTGGTCAACATATTAGCAGCAGCCTCATAAAAATGAAACGGCATGAATACAACACCCCGAGCAGTCATCTCCGAAACCAAAGCTTTCACTTTCAATTGTCCGCGCCTTGAAATAATGTTGACATAGCTGCCATCTGAAATATCCATGACAATAGCATCTTCCACATTGATTTCCGCCAGAGGTTCCGGATAAAGACGATTTAAAGCATTTCCTTTACGAGTCATCGTACCTGTATGATAATGTTGATGCACACGACCTGTTGTTAAAAGCACAGGATATTCAGCATCCGACAATTCGGCAGGAGGACAATACTCTATCGCGAAAAAAGTGCCTTTACCCCTCGCAAAACCATTGACATGAAGAACTGGTGTCCCTGGATGATCAATAGATGGACACGGCCACACAACCCCCTCATCTTCTATGCGACTGTACAAAATTCCTGCATAGCTGGGGGTGAGACTATTAATTTCAGCCATAACAGCAGATGCAGATACATAATTCATAGGATATCCCATTTTTTGCGAAATGGTGGATATCACACGAGAGTCATCCCATGCATCTCCAGGAGGATTCAATGCCTTGCGTACTCGCAACACCTTTCGCTCAGTATTTGTAAATGTGCCTTCTTTTTCGGCAAAACACGTCGTCGGGAGAATCACATCTGCAAGTTTTGCGGTTTCAGTTAAAAAGATGTCCTGAACAACCATAAAATCCAGATTGGAAAGAGACTTTTCAACATGATGTCCATCCGCATCACTTAAAATTGGATTTTCACCCATAATATACAAGGCTTTGATCGCATTTCCGGCAGCAGGCACCATTTCAGTAACGGTCATCCCCACCTTTTCAGAAAGCTGATCCACATTCCAGGCTTTGGCGAATTTATCATGCGCACCAATATCATTCACAGGCTGGTATCCCGTAAAAACATTAGGAAGTCCGCCCATATCACAAGCGCCTTGAACATTGTTCTGACCACGAAGCGGATTGACCCCGCCGCCTTCAACGCCCACATATCCACAGAGCATCGACAGCGCACCCAGAGATTTCACATTATCAGTACCACACGTATGTTGTGTAATACCCATTGCATAGAGAATCGAACCAGGAGCATCAGTAGCGAAAAGACGAGCAGCATCAATAATATCCTGCGCCGGTACTCCTGTAATATCAGAAACATATTCAGGAGTGTACTTTGCGACGCAAGCCTTTAAATCGTCGAATCCGGAAGTACGTTCGTCAATATATGACTGCGCCTGAAGATTTTCCTGAATGATCACATGCATGAGGCCATTGATTAAAGCTACATCCGTACCAAGTTTATGGCGCAGCCACATATGACTGATACCCACCAGCTTAATTTTTCTCGGATCAATCACAATCAGTTTGGCGCCATGCTTCTGAACAGCCTCATAAATATAATTAGCAATAATAGGATGATTCGATGTGGTGTTAGTTCCAATCAGCAAAATAACTTTCGACTTCAACACATCATGAATCGGATTTGTCATAGCTCCGCTTCCGAACGTGGCGGCAAGACCTGCCACCGTTGAAGAATGTCAGAGGCGGGCACAGTGATCAACATTGTTAGTACCAATCACCGCGCGCATAAATTTTTGAAACAAATAATTATCTTCATTAGTGCAACGGGCGGAGCAAAAACCACCAATTGCATCCGCACCATTTTCATTTATAATTCGTGTAAATGTATTTGCCACCAAACCCAAAGCTTCATCCCAGGTGGCTTCAACAAATTTTCCATCTCTTTTGATCAGTGGTTTTTTTAACCGCTGATCACTGGCAATAAACTCATATCCGAAACGGCCTTTGACACAAAGACTACCCTTATTTACACCAATATCATTCCTGCCAGTGACACTTACAACCTGGTTATCCATTACATTTAAATTAATCTGACAGCCACAGCCGCAATATGTGCAGGTAGTCGGTATTTTTTTAACCAGAAACAACCTTCCTTTGATCCGGCTGACATTTTCTGTCAAAGCTCCAGTCGGACAGACTTGCAAACATTCACCACATGACACACAAGTCTCCGTATCAACAGAAAGCTGAGAAAACCCCTCAGAATCGGTACGCATATCCAATGCACCGACGCCCTTTATCTCCTTACAGGCGGTGACACACCTCAAGCACGCGATACAACGCTGCGGCCTGTATTTAATCAATGTAGTTGCATAAACCACAGCTTGTGATTTTCGTGGTGCTCTGGTTCCTATCTCTGTAACGCCAAGCTCAAATACCAAATCTTGAAGACGGCATTCACCTGATTTATCACAGACAGGGCAATCCAAAGGATGGTTTACCAGAAGCGATTTCAACGAATTCTGACGAAGCTTGAAAAGTCTGTCAGACTGAGTAGTAATCTTCATACCTTCAACTGCAGACGTCGAGCAGGCTGGCACTGGATTTTCATAGCCATCAATTTCAACAATACAAAGCCCACAGGATCCGATAGGACTTAACCTATCGTGGTAACAAAGCGTCGGAATATAAATCCCTGCACTTTTGGCCGCCTGAAGGACAGTGACATCTTTCCCGGCGACAATATCTTTACCATCAATTGTAAGCGTGATCGAACTCATCATTAATACTTTCTCATCCTTTTAACAACTGAGACAGTTAATATTCATCAACTGTTGCTGTTACTGCAACGCCAGAAAAGATTGTCTTGCAATATCTATACATTCTGATGGAAATATTCCCATCCGAAGAATTCCAAACACTGAAATAAGGATCGCGATAACAAAGACGGGTGAAAAAGCCAAAGCAGGAACCGTATTTTCAACAGGATCCTTCATGTACATGATAACAGTCACCCGCAGATAATAATAAACTGATATGACGCTGTTGATAACACCAATAATCGCAAGGCCAAGATATCCTTCCTTGATCGCGGCAGAGAAAATGTAAAATTTCCCCATAAACCCGGCTGTTGGCGGAATTCCAGCCAAGGAAAAAAGGAACAGACTCATGGCAATAGCCGCAAACGGATATTTGTATCCAAGCCCGGCATAATCAGCAATATTAACGTTACCTTCATTTTTTCCACTTATAACTGTAATAATGGCAAATGCACCTATATTCATAAAAGTGTATGCCAACATATAAAACAGAACACTGCTGATACCAAGTTCTCCGGCCGCCAAAAATGCAACCAGTACATAACCGGCATGTGCGATGCTGGAATAGGCCAGCATGCGTTTGATATTGTCTTGTACCAAAGCAATGATATTACCAACAGTCATGGTCAATGCAGCTATAATCCATATCAATACGACCCAATTGGGATGCAATGTCGGAAGTGCATCCACAAAAACCCTGATCAAAGCGGCAAAAGCCGCTGCTTTGGGACCTGCAGACATAAATGCAGTAACAGGTGACGGCGCACCTTGATACACATCAGGCGCCCACATATGAAACGGAACTAGAGCAATCTTGAATCCAAATCCAATCACCAAAAGGCCCATCCCTATAGCAGGAACAATACTTTTCAAATGAGATTTTGCCAAAAATTCTGCAATTCCATGAAGGTTCGTAGTTCCAGTTGTACCATATAAAAGGGCCATACCATACAGCAAAAAGCCAGTGGCAAAAGAACCGAGCAAAAAATACTTCAGAGCTGCCTCATTTGAAATCATGCGTGTTCGGGTATATCCAGCCAGAGTGTACAGAGACAAAGACATCAGCTCAAGGCCCAGGAAGATGGTCATCATCTCTATTCCACTAGCCATGATCATCATGCCAAGTGTTGCAAACAATATCAGCGCGAAGTATTCGCCATGCTGAATCCCTTCATTTTCAACATATTTTATTGAAATGAGGATAGTAAGTCCTGTACCCAAAAGAAATATCAATTTAAAAAACCGGCTGTAATTATCCACAACCCATAACCCGTTAAAGGCATACTCGACTGATTTGAAATCAAAAGGTGCAGGCCGGATAAACACAAAATAAATTGCGGTTATGATACCTATCAGGCTGATATAACCAAAATAATTTTTCAGACGTTTACCAGAAAAAGCCTGTAGCAGTATGACAATCAATGCAAAAATGGCGATGATGATCTCAGGATAGACAGCACTCAGATTAATTGTAGGCATCATTGGTTCCATAATTTATCGTCTTTTATTCGCGGACGGACTTCACACGGTTTTGAAACGTATAATTTGAGTTCAATACAGCAATTTTTTTATTAGAAATCGATTTTTGTGAATTCTGATCGTTGACTTTCTGTAAAAGATGTTGAACGGACGTGGTCATTTTATCCAAAAATGGCTTGGGGTAAAATCCTATCCACACGATAAACAGGACAATGGGAAGTACATACGCCAGTTCTCGACGAGAAATATCTTTAAGGTTCTTATTTTCAGGTTTAGTGATTTCACCATACATTACCCGTTTGTACATCCACAGAAGATAAATAGCGCCTAAAACCAATCCAATCGTTGCAACTGAAGCAAATCCAATGTTTGCTTTAAATGCACCAATCAGGATAAGCAGTTCGCCAATAAATCCATTTAACCCTGGCACACCCATTGATGAAAAAGCGACCAGCAAAAAGATTGTGGCAAATATCGGCATGACTTTCATAATCCCGCCATATTCAGAGATCAGTCGTGTGTGACGGCGTTCGTACAGCATACCTACAATTAAGAAGAGGGCGCCAGTACTCAATCCGTGATTGATCATCTGGAGTATACTGCCTTGAATTCCCTCCATATTTAAAGCAAACATACCCAGCATGCAATAACCCAAATGACTCACACTGGAATAAGCCACCAATTTTTTAATATCTTCTTGCGCAATGGAAACCAATGCTCCATAAATGATTCCAATGACTGACAGCGTCAAAATAACAGGAACGAACCCAATGGTCGCCTGCGGGAAGAGCGGAAGACAAAAACGTAAAAAACCATAAGTTCCCATCTTCAAAAGCACACCCGCCAGGATGACACTTCCAGCGGTCGGAGCTTCGACGTGTGCGTCCGGCAGCCATGTATGAAATGGGAACATTGGAACCTTAATGGCAAAGGCAAGTGCAAATGCAGCAAAAAGCCAGTACTGAATATTTACCGGAAGTTGGAGTGTCTGATAAGATAGGATATCAAATGAATACTCTCCTGTCATCTTGTAGTGCAGGAAATAAAGATAAAGAATCGCTATCATCATTAAAACGCTACCGCTCATTGTATATATGAAAAACTTGACAGCAGCATAAATCCTGCGAGGACCTCCCCATATGCCGATAATAAAATACATTGGAATCAGCATCACTTCCCAGAACACATAAAAAAGGAAAAAATCCAGTGCGCAGAAAACACCAAGCATCCCGACCTCAAGAAACAGCAAAGATATCATATATCCCTTTACCTGTTTTGTAACAGCCGTCCAGGTAGAAAGAATAGCCAGAGGAGACAGAAATGTTGTCAGGAGAACAAGCAACAAGCTGATCCCGTCAATCCCCATATGATAGCTGATTCCAAGACTTCTGATCCATGGAATATATTCTTCAAACTGCATGTTCCACGTATTGGCATCAAAATGAAAATAAAGGGGGAGCGAAAAAACAAAGGAGATCACCGCTGTCAGAAAGGCCACCCATCGTATCAAACCAGGATGATCATCTCTCACAAAGCAGATAAACAAGATCCCCACCAGTGGGAAAAAGGTAATAAAGGATAAAATAGGAAAGTGCAGAGCAGTTATCATATTTCAGGTCTTATCAGCAAAATATTAAATAAGTAAGAATAATGACGCTTCCCAAAAGCATCGTAAATGCATAATTTCTCACTAGCCCACTACCGGAAACTCTGATAGTTTGAGCAAGATTCATGAAAAAATCAGCAACTCCATTAACAAATCCATCTATGAAGCGTACATCAAATATCTTTGCCAGAAAATTAGAGAAAAACAGAGTGAATCTCGTAAACCAGGTATTGTAAATATTGCTTAGATAATTCTCATAAATTGCAAACGGTTTATTAACAATCCACATAAATACCCGGCTGCCTTTACGATATACCCAATCGGTATCAACACTGATTGTGGGTTCTGGATCCAGTTTTTTCAACAGCATGAAAAAACCAAGGCCTGTAAACATCAGAATCCCCAAGGAACTGGTTACGTGCTCACCGGAATATGGATTAAAATGAACCGCATATGGCAAAAGCCGGTAAAGAGCGCCTGGGAAAACCCCAATGGCAATGCACATAAAAGCAGCCATACCCATAGCAATCAGCATATTGAGAGGCGGTTCCTTGGCCCGGATTCCGGAATCCTTTGCAAAGAACATATAATATGGCAATTTCAAGCCTGTGTGAAGGAATGTACCGGCAGAAGCCATGAGCAGAAGCAACGCTACGATCGGTTTATGATCCTGACTGGCGCCTGCAATCACCATTGACTTCGTAACGAAACCGCTGAACAAGGGAAAAGCCGAAATGGCAAACCCACCAATCATATAGAGGACGAGAGTGATCGGCATTGTTTTGTAAAGCCCGCCTAACTCTGTCAGTTTCCGCTTGCCAGTCATTTCAATGACTGCTCCAGCCCCCATGAAAAGCAATCCCTTATATAGAATATGTGCAAACGCATGAGAGACCGAGCCATTTAAAGATAGTTCTGTTCCTATCCCGACACCAGCCACCATATATCCGACCTGACTGATGATATGGTAAGCCAAAAGCCTGCGGCAGTCATTTTCAAGAACCGCATAGACGACACCGTATAAAGCCATGATCGTCCCCAGCCAGACAAGAAGATCAGTTCCTGGGAACACGCGCACCAACACATACACCGCTGTTTTAGTGGTATAAGCGGACATGAAAACAGAACCAGTTACCGTTCCTTCGGGATAGGCATCCGTTAACCAGGCATGAAGAGGCGGAACAGCAGCATTTACCATAACACCGATAAGCATCAGATAAAAAGCCAAACTGCCATCATTTGGCATAGGGCCAACGGTCAGTGAATGCGTATGAACATAGTGAAGCATGATACCGCCCAACAGGCAGACACCACCAAACACATGGACCAAAATATACCGGAAGCCTGCTTCAATGGCCTTTTTTTCACGTTTAGCAAACACAAGGAAAACTGAAGCAAAAGCCATTAGCTCCCAGAAAACAAAAAGGGTTAAATAATCTCCAGCAAAAGTAACCCCCAGCGAACCCCCAATATAAAGGAAGGCAGCCATATGCTGACCGGAATCTTTTACATGCAGTGCATACACGATACCGATAAGCGCCGCAATAGTAAAAACCCATCCAAAGACAATGCTCAGCTTATCGACCGCACCAAAAACAAGAGGCGTGCCAGCAAAGCTGTAGCTCCAGAAGGTCCCCTGAGACATAAACGCCACTGATACTATGGCCAAAGCGGGAATCATCATTAAATATACCTGCTGGACCTTCCCCCGCAAGAAAGGAATCAGAAACGCCCCCAGAATAAATAATATTGATGGGTGGAACCAATCAATCATCGTAATAATCCTCACGCTTCATAACACCGCCCTGATGACCAATAAATTTAGAAACCAGAATAATAACAACGCAAGAAACGAAACCGTAAAATGCGCCCCAACCTGGTATTTTATCCCAAAAATCAATTGCGTGCTCACGATGGACAAAGAAATCAGACAGGAATGTCGCCACGAGCATGAGATATCCTATCTTTTTCAATTTACCGACATTGTCCGGATTACCGATAAAATCAACAAGTGATTTGATCATCGGATGACCTCCTGGGCAAGAGTTAAAAAATATACGGGGAAGATCCCAATTATTAACGATATAATAGCCGTCAGAACAAGCGGTATTACCACCATTAGATTTTCTTTGATTTCCACATGTTCCTCCCCTTCGTGGTGGTTCGGAAGAAAATGAGAAGGAACCGTTTCTTTTTGGAAAAAAGCCTTATAGGTAATTGGTAAGAAATATGCAGCGTTCAGGACAGTACTTACCAGCAACACCATAAGTATAGGAATCTGATTGGCTTGAATCGCACCCAATGCCAAATACCATTTGCTAACAAACCCAGCCGCTGGTGGCACCCCGATCATACTCAATGATGCAATAAAAAACGCCGTCATAGTCCAAGGCATTTTTTTACCGATAGCGGTCAATTCACTGATTTCAGTTTTATGTGCCGTTGTATAAAGCGACCCTGCACAGAAAAAGAGCGTAATCTTGGAAAAGGCATGGTTGGCAATATGCACGATACCGCCTGCCATTCCTGCCGGAGTCAGAAGCACCGCTCCAAGAATAATATATGAAAGCTGACTGATGGTTGAATAGGCAAGTCTCGCCTTTAGATTGTCTTTGGAAAGGGCAATGAACGACGCCATCAGGATGGTAAACGAGACAATATAAGCTGTTGTAATCCCCAGATGAAGCCGCGCCATCATGTCAATTCCATATATATTAAACACAACCCTTAGAATCGAAAAAACGCCGACCTTTACAACAGCAACCGCATGGAGTAATGCACTGACAGGCGTCGGAGCAACCATGGCCGATGGCAACCAGTTATGAACAGGCATGATCGCGGCCTTAGCTAAACCAAACAAAAAGAGAAAAAACGCCCAAAACAGAAGAGGTGTGGCTTGCATGTGTTGCAAAAGCCCATAGCTCTTAAAATCAGTTGTTCCTGCAACAATGTATATGATGATAATGCCTGACAAAAGAAGGGTTTTAGACAAACTCATGAGATATAGAAAATACTTTTTAGCCCCTTCGATACCTTCAGGTGTTTCTTTATGTCCGACCAGAGGAACGGTAGCAAGACTCAAAATTTCATAAAACACAAAAAGTGTTATCAGATTTGCCGAAAATGCCACGCCGATAGTGGCTGAAAGACTGATCGCAAAGCAGGTATAATATCTGGTCTGTGCATGCTCTTTATTGGCGCGCATATAACCGATAGAATAAAATGTGGTTACAATCCACAAAAAAGAAGCAATTGTAGCAAATATCAGCCCAAGCGCATCGACTCTAAATTTGATATCAATGCCTTGATAAAAAGTAACTAACGTATATTCAATGGTATGGCCGGAAAAAATAAGAGGGGCCATAGATATAACAAGGGAGAATTTAACTATTCCAGCCAGTATAGACCAAGATTCCCTCAAATTCGGACGTTTTTCCCCGGTAAGCAAAATCAGAGGCACAGCAAGAAGAGACGTCAACACCGCAAGCATGGGTTTTATAGATAGAATCGTCTGCACGTTTTCATCAACCTTTACTTAAATTAATATCGTCCACATAAATGGTCTCTTTATTTCTGAAAACCGAAATGATGATGGCCAGCCCTACCGCCGCTTCTGCGGCGGCAACCGTCATAATCATAAATACAAACACATGTCCATTCATATTATTCAGAAATCTAGAAAACGCAATAAACGTCAGATTTACGGCATTCAGCATTAATTCAATGCACATATAAATAATCAATACGTTTCGTCTCGTAAATACGCCTACGGCACCGATCGAAAAAAGTATGGCCCCCAATATCAGGTATGCATTTAGTGAAACCATAGTATCTATTCATGACTCGGACTTGTTATTCCGAATCATCAATCCTCCTTTTTGCTAAGATAACTGCGCCGACAATGGCCGCAAGCAATAAAAATGAGGCAATCTCAAACGGCAGCAAAAAATCGGTAAAGAGCATCTTCCCTACGGCCTTAGTTGTTCCGAATTCGTATGCCGTATCTGTAATAACTTTTACAGCTGATGGATATATCACTGCCAGATGCGCTATTATTATAAAAAGACTGCCAACGATTGCGATACTCCCAAACTGTATCACCACTTTGCGCCGGGCTGTTTCTCCTTCTTTTTCATGAACATTCAAAAGCAAAATTACAAAAAGAAATAAAACCATAATTGCCCCGGCATAAACGATGATTTGAAGAGCGGCGATTAAATGCGCATCCAAAAGAACATAGATACCAGCCAAAAAGAACATGGTCATAATCAAATTCATGGCCGCAGTAACTGGCTTTATATTAGTTACCATCAATGTCGCTGAAAGCACCGCACCTAAACCGAATATATAGAACATCAATAATTGCATTTAGCGTATATCCTTCTGATATATTCAATACGACCTTTGACACTGTTTTCCGTTCTTAAAAGCATTTCTTTTGTGCAGAGCAGGTCATTTCGATCTCTTTTGGCAAGTCCCTCATATTCAGAGCTCATGACAATAGCTTCCTTAGGACATACTTCTTCACAAAAGCCACAAAACACACACCTGGACATATCAAGCAAGTAGCTGGCCGGATATCGATCACCATTTTCATTTTCTTCGGCAATAATCGATATGGCGGACGCAGGGCATATCTTTTCGCAAAGCCCGCATGCCACACATCGTTCTTTGCCGTTTTCTCGCATAACCAAAACCGGCCTGCCACGATAAGCCGGTGGAAGTTCCACCTTTTCTTCCGGATAATAAACAGTAATGATATTCCGTTTTTTACCTTTGGCATGCAGAACAAACCCGACCAAGTTGGCCATAAAATGTTTTGTTGTAACGGTCATACCCCTAATGATTTCAAAAATATAGAGCCTCTCCCATAAGGTCAGATCAATATTTTTCCTCACTTTTTTGGGCTTCAATTTTCCAATTGGGATTCCCATTTTGGGATAACTATTTATAATATTTTGTTCTGTCATTTTATTTAGCCAAAATCACAACGCCGGTAATAAATATGTTGATGAGAGCAATCGGAAGAAACATTTTCCAGCCAAGTCTCATGACTTGATCATATCGAAAGCGCGGAAGCGTCCAGCGAATCGTCATTTGTAACCAGATGAAGAAAATCACTTTAGAGAAAAAAGTAATAATATTCACCACTATTGCAAGACTCGCAGCTCCATTGGGGCCTGCAAAACGAAAGTAATTCAAAAGCATCTGATCGCTGACGAAAGGAAGATGCCACGCGCCAAAAAACATCGTAGTAACAAGAGCACCGATGGTTACAATTTCAAGAAATTCTCCCATCCAGAACATAACAAACTTCATCCCGCTGTATTCGGTAAAATAACCTGCAACAAGTTCTGATTCAGCCTCGGCAACATCAAAGGGTGCTCTTTTATTTTCTGCAATGGCGCATGTAAAAAAAAGCACAAACCCGACCGGCTGCAGAAAGATGCCCCAATTAAAGAAATCTGCCTGCATGGCTCCAATTTGGCTTAACCTGAGCGTACCATACACCATAATCACACCGATGATGTTTAGCCCCATAACCACTTCATATGAAAGCATCTGTGCAGATGCGCGCAGTCCGCCGAGAAAAGACCAGTTATTATTGGATGACCATCCGGCCAGTACAGACCCGAAAGACGCTAAGGACGCAAAAGCGAAGACGAAGAGAATCCCTACATCTAGATCAGCAATAATAAGATTGACATGATGGCCAAAAAGTTCGTATTGCCCACCAAAAGGGATAACTGCAAAGGTGATAATCGCCGGCGTCAAACTGATAAATGGCGCAATGGTATGAAACAGCCGATCCGCTCCTTCCGGGATAAAATCTTCTTTGGTTAACACCTTAATTGCATCTGCAATGGGGTGAAAAAGTCCAATCAGGGTAAATCCGCAGACATCCGCCCTATTTGCTCCAACCCTGTCCTGCATCAATGCACTTTGTTTTCTTTCCACCCATCCAAGAATGGGTGAAAAAAAACCAATATTTACACTGAATATGAATAAAATTTTGACAATTGACTCAATCAGGTTTGCAGCCATGGCTATCTATCACATTCTCCGCCTATCATATTAATCATGTCAAACGTAGGAACGATATCCGCAATAAATCCGCCCTTCACCATCTTAGGCATCGCGGCCGTCAGAGGAAAACAGGGTGGCCGGACCCGACACTTGTAAGGCTTGCCGCTTCCATCACTCACCAGATAAAATCCCAGTTCGCCATTAGCCCCCTCAACCGCTGAGTAGATTTCACCGGGAGGTGGCTTTATCCCTTCTGTAACTGTTTTGAAGTGAAATATCAGCGATTCAATTCTCGTACTTATATCTTCTTTGGATTGCCATCTGTATTCCGGCATATTCACGTTTATCGGACCAGACGGTATCTTCTCTAAAGCCTGCTCCACAATTCGCATGCTTTGATTGATTTCCTCCATCCTCACCAGGTACCGATCAAAGTTATCCCCTTTTTCTCCGACGGGGACTTCAAAATCCATCTGATCATACACCAGATAAGGATGAAACTTACGCACATCATATGGAATTCCACACGCTCTGAGACAGGGGCCTGTAAAACCCCATGCAATCGCCTCATCGGGAGGCATGATGCCTACATTTCTCACTCGATCAATAAAAATTCTGTTTTTGGTCAAAAGTTTGTTTACATCCGCCCATAGCTTTCTGCATTTTTTAAAAACGTCTCTGGTTTTGTCTTTAAACCCGTCCGGTAAATCACTTTTAACCCCGCCAATCCGCACATAATTGCTTGTAACACGGGCGCCGCACAGCATTTCAATAAGATCCCATACCAGTTCACGTGCTTCTACAAAATAAAGAAACGCAGTGAAACCGCCAACCTCCATTGCACCGGCTGCAATATTTGTATAATGGTCAGATATACGCGAAAGCTCACTGGCGATGACCCGAATATACTTACACCGCTCTGGGACATCAATGCCGACAAGTTTCTCTACAGCTAATGCATACCCTACATTATTAATGAGCGGGGAAACGTAATTGAGTCTGTCGGTGTAGGGCATCACCTGTTCCCAGGTTCCATTTTCGCACATTTTCTCAAACCCGCGGTGAAGAAACCCGATATCTACTTTCATATCGATAATGGTTTCTCCTTCAAGGGTCAAAAGGAACTTTACCGTTCCATGGGTCACCGGATGTGACGGGCCCATGTTGATCACCATGTATTCGCTGTGCAGATCTTTTGCTGAATCAGACATAATTTTGGCACTAACCAGTTGTAGTTAATTATTATTCGGTCCGATTTGTGGTTGCCTCTTTTTAATCGGATAATCTTTTCTCAACGGATGCCCTTGAAAACTATCATAGAGCAATATTCTGCTTAAATTAGGGTGCCCTTTAAAAACAATACCGTACAGATCAAATGCTTCTCGTTCAAACCAGTTGGCGCTTGGCCATATCGACACAATCGAATCAACACTACACTCTGATTCGGAAACCCTCGTCTTGATTCTAACTCTTCGATTATACGCCAAAGAATAAAGATGATAGACCACTTCAAACCGAGGTTCTTTTCCCAGATAGTCCACAACTGTTAAATCCATCATAAAATTATAAAGAAGCTCTTTATCATCTCTTAAAAATATGAAGATATCTAAAAGCTCCTCCTTTTTAACAATAGCTGTATCATCACCGCGATACGAATGTGCATCTACGATCGATTCCGCAAATCGAGCCTTCAATTTATTTATTGTTATATTCGCTTCCATAAAGCAATTTTTATTATCTCATCGTGTCATTATTTATCATTACTTACAGGAGAAGCACCTTTGGGATAATCCGACCATCTGCTTTCCATAACTTTCTGCTGTAACTTGATCAGCCCATCAATCACCATCTCCGGTCGAGGAGGACATCCAGGAACATAAATATCTACCGGTATCAGCGTATCGATACCCTGTACCGTTGCATAATTATCATAAAAACCTCCCGACACCGCGCATACGCCAAATGCAAACACCCATTTGGGTTCGGCCATTTGATTATAAACCTTAACCAGTATCGGAGCCTGTTTATGACTGATGGTGCCAACGACCATCAAAAGATCTGCCTGCCTTGGAGAAAATCGCGGAAGCGCTGCACCAAAACGATCCAAGTCATATTTTGGACCGCATACAGACATAAATTCCATACCACAACAAGCAGTAACAAACGGATATTGAAAGAAGGAATATTTCCTCCCCCAGTTATTGATGGCTTCCAGCTTTGTCAGGATCACACTGCCCCCCAGTAAGCGCGAATCATCATCAACGCCTCCACAGGAAGAACAACCACCTTTTCTTTTCAATGTATCTATCATTCCCATTCCAACGCGCCCCTTTTCCAGACGTATATCAAACCAACCGCCAGAATGAACAAAAACACCATCATTTCTGCAAATCCAAACAGCCCCATTTCCCTAAATAGCACCGCCCAAGGATATAAAAAAACGGCTTCAATATCAAAAACGACAAAAAAAAGCGCTATAAGATAAAATTTTACGGAAAACCGCAATTTAGGTGACACAATCGGGCTTTCACCACACTCAAACGGCTCCATTTTATCTGCAAATTTCTTTTTAGGGCCAATAAGAGTTGTCGCAACAATCATCCCTGCGGATGTCGCAGCGGCTAACAAAATCATTATCAGCACTGGAATGTATTCGTTCATTGCTTATCTGCTTCCATTTTTTTTCCAAGGTTAATTTACTTTTCTCAGATGACATCTTCTCAAAAAAGTTGCTTACCCATATAACAAAAAATATTGCTTGTCAAATAATTTACCGGATTATTTTTTTAATTTAATCCATGATTTTTTTTGTATCTGTTTTTATTACTCATTGCTGTAATATCTCGTTTCTACCTGAAATTTCAAGAGTTGAATATTTTACTATCTATTTATAATATCATCACAAAGTTGATGTTTATACTGCATAAAAACCAGCGATTGATATATTTTTCAGATACGATGTCTTGGCTGATTTCAATGTCCAGGATAGGCGCAACAAAGAAGGATGAAAATCGATCATTTTAATCATTTTATATTATGTGTACAGCTTGATGCTAAAGTTGGCAGTGTAACTTCATCAATCCTAAAATTAAGATTTCATTTTACGTTCGACGACTTTGTAAAAAGTCCGCATGCTGCGTTGTGCTGCATCCTTCGTCATTGCAGTGTACGACAAGTACGCTTCATTCCTCAGGATTTGCACGCCTTGCCTGCGAACATTTTACAAAGCCGTCCGAAAATCGACTTTTTACGAGGGCATCACGTTTTGTAAAATCACTTTTTTTGACCATTGACAACACAGAAACAAGCTGGTACTCAAGCATGTCGAAGTGTCAATATTGACATAACGAGATCACAAAATTTATTTGATATCTGTTTGCTTGTATTTTTAAATCTTTATGGGCTGTCGTTTGAATCATTCAAGGAGAAATTTACCGCTATGAATATGGTTCGACTAACGATTGATGATCGAGAAATCAGGGCTTCTGAAGGCATTACGATTCTTGAGGCGGCAAAAAGCGCCGGCATCACCATTCCTACACTCTGTTATCATGAAAGATTAAATCCCATCGGCTCTTGCCGTATGTGCGTGGTTGAGGTGGACGGACAATCCGAACCCGTAACTGCCTGCACGACCCCTGTTGCCGATGGCTTTGTCATTAAGACTCAGTCCGATCGCCTTTATCATCTTCGTCAGGAGGCATTGAAACGGATACTGGTCAATCATCCGCTGGATTGTCCGGTTTGCGACAAAGCCGGCGCCTGCATGCTTCAGGACTTAACTTTTGAATATAATATCCAAGCTGTTGACTGTCCTGCACCCAAACGTAATTTTATCCCTTCCTATCAGACGACCTTTATTAAGCACTGGCCGGAACGCTGCATTTTATGTTTGCGTTGTGCCAATGCCTGTAAGGAGGTTCAGTGTATCGGAGCTATTGATGTCACAGATACAGATGATGGGCCGCAACTTACATTTAACCGTGATAAATGCGTATCCTGCGGTGAATGTGTGCAGATATGTCCTGTTGGTGGAATGCTCGAAAAAAAATCATCTTATCGCTGGCGGTCATGGGAAACCACAAAAATTCGCACCACCTGTCCTTACTGCGGGGTTGGATGTCAGCAATTATTACATGTTAAGAACGGCAGAATTGTTCAGGTAACCGGCGTCGAGGATGCACAGCCCAACAAGGGCCGGTTGTGCGTCAAGGGGCGTTACGGGTTCGATTTCATCTATTCCGAAGACAGGTTGAAAACACCGTTGATTAAGGAAAATGGTCAGTTTCGTGAAGCGACCTGGGATGAAGCACTCGATCTCATTACCCGAAAATTCAAGGAAATTATCGCCAGCCATGGCCCCGACGCAATCGCAGGCGTCAGTTGCGCCCGCAGCATCAACGAAGATTCCTATAACATGCAAAAGCTTTTTCGCGCAGTGATCGGCACCAATAACATCGATCATTGCGCACGTACCTGACATGCCCCCACTGTCGCCGGACTGGCGACTTCATTTGGTTCAGGCGCCATGACCAACTCCTTCAGCGAATTCGCGAGGGCTAAAATGTTTCTGGTGATTGGCTCCAATATGACAGAGGCTCACCCGGTCGCATCCACATTTTTAAAAAATGCGGTGCAATCCGGAGCCCAGTTGATTCTGGTGGATCCCAGAAAGCAAAAACTGGCCGATTTTGCTCAGGTTCATGCACAAATCAAGGTAGGAAGCGACATTGCTTTTTTAAACAGCCTCATGTGTGTTTTGATCGAGGAAGATATATACGATCACAAATTTGTGGAATCCTGTACTATCGGTTTTAAGGAATTAAAAGAAAAAGTGATGGATTATTCACCCGAAAAGGCTTCGGCCATCTGCGGCGTCAGCCCGGACATGATCCGAGATATCGCCCGCAGGCTGGCCGCCACCCGGCCCTGCATGCTATGCTACACGCTCGGAATTACTGAACACACCTGTGGCAAAAACAATGTCATGTCCACAGCGAACCTGCAGATGCTGTTAGGCAACATGGGGGTGGAATGCGGTGGTGTGAATCCATTACGTGGTCAAAATAATGTTCAGGGCGCCTGCGACATGGGGGCTTTGCCCAACGTGTTTCCAGGATACCAGAAGGTGGGCGATTTGGATGTACAGGCCAAATTTGAAAAAGCCTGGAACGTCGATCACTTGCCGGGTAAAGTCGGTCTGATGATTCCCCAGATGATGGACGGCCTGGTAACCGGCGCTGTCAAAGCGTTTTATATATTTGGGGAAAACCTGGCCAATACCGAGCCGGACATTAAAAAAGTCGAGCACGAGTTGGCAAGTGCGGAATTTATCGTGTGCCAGGATATTTTTCAGACTGAAACCACCCGGTTTGCGCATGTAATCCTTCCGGCCGCTGCCTGGAGCGAAAACGACGGCACATTTTCAAGCAGCGAGCGAAGGGTCAGCCGGGTCAGGGCAGCCAGCCTTCCGCCGGGTGAAGCCAAACCCAACTGGTGGATTTTTAAACAGATCGCCAAGCGCATGGGCCACGATTGGCAATCCGATAGCGCCCGCGAAATCTGGGATAATGAAATATCCCAGCTCGCTCCAGCATTTGCAGGTATCAAATATTCACGACTTGAAGGCGACGGGCTCCAGTGGCCATGCACCCATGACCAGCATCCTGGAACCTGTTTCCTGCACAAAGATGGCGAATTCACCTGCGGTTTGGGTCAGTTTGTACCTGTGGACTGGACACCGCCTGCGGAAGTCGCCGACGCCGAATATCCATTGGTACTGTCCACCGGCCGGAGGTTGTACCATTATCATACCCGGACGCAAACCGGCCGATGTAAAGGATTGAACGATCTACTGAGCGAAGAAACCGCCGATATATCCCTGGATGACGCCAAATTGCTATGTATAGAACCCGGCGAAATAATTCGGGTGAAATCACGCCGCGGCGAGGTAACCCTCAAGGCACGCATTACCCCGGAAGTGCCCAAAGGGATGGTATGGATGGCGTTTCATTTCCGGGAAGCTTGCGCCAACTGGCTGACGAATGCGGCCTTCGATCCGGCGACACTGACTGCTGAATACAAGGCATGCGCCGTAACAATTGAAAAAATCAACGCATAAATTATATAAATCCCGTCCCCCCTCTCCTACAGAGGGAGGGGACGCCGTTTTATCGTAAATTCTCCTGCCTTCTTCCCGTTCAACGAATATCAGGCTCCCTGTTTCATGAATAGATGATATTCATTGAAAGTGGCGGATATTTCCAGACTCCTGGCCTGGGAATGATATGCTGTCCGGAAATAGAGAGCCAGTACACGTCCGGTTTGATTTCCCGAAGTTTTCCATCTTCTGGCGGTCTCGAATGGATGGTGTAGCCATAAGTTGTCCGGAAAACGCATACAGCCGACTCCGCATAGCGATGTACCGTATATTTGTTATAAAATGTCTGAGCGGGAATATGATGGACCTGGGCAATATTGTGCAGTTCCGAATCGCTCAGGTTTAATAGCACATATTTGGAAATCCCTCGTTCTGAAATCCGCATCATAGATCTGGACTCGCTGCTGCCCACATATATGGTGGTAATACAAGGAATGCGTTTAAAATATTGAGCCGCAACAATTGCCGCCGTACGCCTGCCGCCGGCTGTCTGCGGCAGCGCATAATATTCAAAAAATTTTTTCTGGATATCTTCAGCGTATTTATCGCCCTTCTCATACAGATCCTTAGAAATATACCGAAGACCCACTGCCAGATTTTCGGCGGCATCAGCAATCGGCCAGTCAACCCGGACATGATAATGGGACAATACATATTGGTCCTTGTTGCGAAAAGTCGGATCTCTTTGGATCAGCAGACCGTAATCCAGCGGCAACAGGGCTTTAAAAAAATCGAAAAAACGGGCGGCATCAAGATGTTTTTCATTGCGTTCAAATGTATCGGACAGCGACAACGTCCTGGAACGCAGCAGATTGACCTTGGTGGTTTTATTGTCGTCAAAAAAACGTATATATTTTTTACAGGTGGCAGGAACGGAATCCTCTGCAAATATCACAAGGTATGTATTCTGACATTCATATTCCACATCCGGTATCCGGGCGCGCGGTTTTAGTTCCCGCTTCTCGACAAAAGGAAAATCCTGAAACTTGGAGCGGAAATTATTGAAAGAATCTATGAGACCGTATTGAACCATATGTTGGTCAAGCTCATCTCTCAACAGTTCATAGTAGGATCTTCTCAGACGATTTGCCAGGCTGAGTTCTTCGCGAAAACTCCAGTATGCCAAAGGATTCTCCTGAATTTATGACGATCTCATCATAAGTATTGTAATACTGCGGTCTTTGTTCTGTCACGACGTTGATTTGTCATTCAGCTTTTCTATCCAGTTGTACAGATTGTCTTTATAACGGTAAGACAGATAGGCGCATATTACGCACAACAGCATCATAGCCCCCATCAGCACATATTCCCGATCATAGAGAGACGCCCCCTGAACGCTGAGCGCCAGGGTTCCTGGCATTCGTCCAAGCGCAGCCATCAGAAAAAACAATTTTGTTGAAATATCACTGACCCCCAGAAACAGACACAGATAATCTTTGGGAAAACCAGGGAATAAAAAGCAGATAAACAGAATAACCGCCCCTTGTTTATGCACCAGCTTATCCATCTGAGTAATCTGATTTTGAGGAATCACCTTTCGGATGAACTGTTTGCCCAAAAGCCTGCCAATGGCAAAGTTGATCATGGAGCCAATCGCCAGTCCGATACTGGAATATAAAAATCCATTGAGCGCACCAAACAGATATCCACCGACAAAACCGGTGGCCTCTCCCGGAATCGGCGCAATAACGACTTGAAGTATCTGAATCGTTGTAAACACCAAGGGAGCCGCCACACCCCACGACATGATATATTTTTGTATGGCATCCCGGCTGGAAAAAATCCGCCATAAAGCCAGCGTCATCTCCCACAAGGGATGACGATAAAAATATCCTGCAGCAACAATGACCCCAAATACAGCAAAAGCTGCGAATTTCATTTTCACGGAAACACTTGTCACAAGACAGCCTTCTCCAGAGCGACGACGCCCGGCAGTTGTTTGCCTTCTAAAAGCTCCAGAAATGCGCCGCCGCCAGTGGACATATATGTGATACGATCTGCTTTTCCCGATACATGAATGGCGGCATCCGTATCGCCGCCGCCGACGATGGTCATGGCGCCGGATGCAATGACATGGGTTACCATATCTGTGGTACCTGCACTGAATGGGGGCTGCTCAAAAACGCCCATCGGACCGTTCCAGACAATCGTTTTTACCCCCTGAAGCGCTTCCGCATAGAGTAAAGACGTCGCCGGTCCGATATCCAGAATCATCTGATTTTCCGGAATTTCCTGAATCGGAAAGACGCCGGAGGCTGCAGCAGCGTCTGGCTGAACTGCTGTTACGGCATCCACCGGCAAATAAAGTTTGACGCCTTTTTCAGAAGCTTTTTTCAATATGGCGCCTGCAGTAGCGATCAGATCGTTTTCCACCAGAGACTTTCCGGTTGAAACCCCCATAAAACGCAAAAACGTGTTTGCCATCGCACCGCCGATGATGATTTTATCGACATGAAGCAGCATATTTTCAAGCGCCGCCAATTTGCTGGAAACTTTAGCACCACCGACAACCGCCACCAGAGGCCTTTCAGGTGTTGTCATGGCCTTGTTGAAATAGTCGATTTCATTTTTCAGCAGAAAGCCCGCCACAGAAACCGGCGCACAGCGGGTAATAGCCTCTACGGAAGCATTGGCCCTATGGGATACAGCGAATGCGTCATTAACATACACATCACAGAGCGCAGCCAGAGATGCAGCAAACGCGCCGTCATTCTTTTCTTCTTCCGGATGAAAACGCAGATTTTCGAGCATCACCATATCGCCGGGATGCATTGCAGAAACAATGGTTTCAACAGACTGCCCTATACAGTCGAGCGCCATAGTAACCGGCTTGCCCAAAAGCGCACCCAGACGTTCCGCCGCAGGTTTCAAGCTGAATTCAGGGGCCACTTTTCCTTTGGGCCTTCCCAGATGTGAAGCCACAATGATTTTAGCATTCTGCTCCAAAGCGTATCGCAGAGTCGGCAGCACCCCCTGTATCCGGGAATCATCGGTAATCCGCCGTTCTTTATCGAGCGGTACGTTGAAATCGACCCGAATTAAAACACGCTTTCCGGAAATGGCAATATCTTTAATGGTTTTCATGGCTGTTCTCCTTTTTTCGGGATAGTTTTCGCTGAAGGCTTTTCTTTCTGGACCATCGCCCCAGAAATCCTATCATACCAGCCTCATACGCTCTGTCCACATTCTGCTCCTGAAGCTTCAGTCCACCGGCTTCGGACATAGCCGTGCGCAGGCATTCGGTTTTATGATAGCAGGGAATACAGGATTCCGGTGTAGCGCGAAGTCCGTCTCCGATTTCCGGAAATACTTTTTCCAGTTTTCCAAAACAATATGGAGGGGGGGATGCTGTTTTTATCATAGCTTTTTCTGGACACATTATCATTGTTAAATATGACGAGACTCAACCTCTCGATACATCCTGGCAATATGCCCCTCATCGGCAAAGCTGAAATAGCGGTTATCGCCTATCACAATATGTTCATGAACCGTTATGTCCATGATACCGCAACAAAATATCAGTTTTTGGGTGAGCGCAATGTCATCCGGAGACGGCGTCGGATCTCCGGATGGATGGTTGTGCGCAAAAATCAGCGCCGCAGCGTGATGGTTCAATGCCGACTGGATCACTTCGCGAGGATATACCGCCGTGGTGGACAGTGTTCCCTCAAAAAGAGTCTCTACACCGAGAACCTGATTCTTGGCGTCTAAATGAATGATTTTAAAGCATTCACGGCTTTTGTCCCGCATGTTGTAGTAGAGGTATTCAAAAAGTGCGCGGGAGTGGGAAATAATGTCTTTACGTTCAAGACGCTTTTCCAGATAGCGGTCCGCCACCGCCTGAATCAATTTTAGACCAAAAACATTTTGAGGCCCAATCCCTTTTATTTCCTGGAGTTGTACAGGCAAGGCTTCAAGGACACCCTGAAGGGTTTTAAAACGCGACAAAGCAGCTTTGGAGGCATCTTTACAGTCTTTACGGGGAGTTGCCAGCGTCAGCAACAACTCGATGACTTCATAATCATGAAATCCTGAAAGCCCCGATTCCAGAAACTTTTCTCTTAAGCGCCGACGGTGGCCTTCGCCTTTGTGCTGTGGCTTTTCTGCTTCAGACGGATTCTGGACGACAATATCCTGATTTTCCGGAGCAAATTCACCAACGGACGTCGTAGGGGGCATTGCAGCATCTCCAGAGAGTTCTTCTGTTATCGGCGTAGAAACCAACAACCTGCTTTAAGCCTTCACATTTCACCCTTCGGCCCCTGTCATATCATCAATTTCCTGTTTCAGATCCCGGGTCATCAGCTGATACACCGCTTTTTCAGGCGCAAGCCCCTGATAAAGAATGTGATATACCGCACTGGCAATAGGCATTTCAACGGAAAGTTTACAGGAAAGATGATAAACGGATTCCGCTGTTTTAACACCTTCAGCCACCATCCGGGTTTCAGACAAAATTTCGGATAGTTTTTTACCTTCACCGATCTTCTTACCTACCGTGTGATTGCGACTAAGATCGCCGGTACACGTCAGAAGCAGATCGCCAATGCCTGCAAGACCGGCAAATGTATGTGGATTGGCTCCAAGTTTCATGCCCAGTCTGCGGATTTCAGCAAGCCCCCGTGTGATCAGCGCTGCACGAGTGTTCAGGCCCAGCCTCAAGCCATCGATAATGCCGGCGGCGATGGCGATGACGTTTTTGACCGATCCGCCCAGTTCAACGCCGATAACATCGTTATGGGTATATACCCTGAAAAATGGTGTAGCAAACACATGTTGAATCAGCGTCGCCGTCGAAAGAGCGGATGAAGCCACTGTTACCACCGTCGGGGATTGCTGCGCCACTTCCCTGGCGAAGCTGGGGCCGGATAAAACAGCCAGTTGCGTTTCAGGAATCTGCGTAAGCGTCTGAGCCAAAACACGGCTCATCGTCATAAACGTCTGATTCTCAATGCCCTTGGAAGCGGAAACCACGATGGCGGTGTCCGGCACATAAGGCGCCATCAAACGGGCTACTTCCCGCATGACATGGGAAGGTGTCACCATCAGAACAATATCTTTTCCGGCAACGGCTTCCCGGATATCGCCCGTAGGCGTTAAGCGTTCCGAAAGGACGACGCCGGGAAGAAAGACCCGATTTTCGCGAAAGTCCTGAATCTGGCGCCGGATCTCTTCTTCGAACACCCAGAAATCAATCGGATATCCCTTGGTTCCCAGAAGATTCGCCAGCGCAGTCCCCCAGCTTCCGCCACCAATCACGCCGATTTTGACATCATTCAACCGGTTCATCAAGACTGCCTGATTCATCTGTTTCCGCTCCATCTTCAGTTTCCTCTTTTTCGGCCAGCCGCGCCGCACCGGCGACTTTTTCTGAAGGCTCCATGCCGATCAGTTTTACGCCCATTGTGTTCCGGCTGATTTCGGAAACACCTTTAATTGGAATCCGGATCAGCTTTCCATGATCCGTCATGAGCATCAAATCGTCATCTTCCTCAACCAGAAGGATGGCCACGACATTCCCGTTACGTTCTGTCGTCTTGATGGTGATGACCCCTCGCCCTCCCCGCTTCTGAACCGGATATTCATCAATAGATGTCCGTTTGCCGAACCCGTTTTCCGTTACCGTAAAGAGAGACTGCCCGTGGCTGAGAACCTCCATCGCCACAATCCGGTCATCGGCATCGATTCGCATGCCTCGAACTCCGCCCGCAACGCGTCCCATCGCGCGGACATCCGATTCATGGAAACGGATGGATTTTCCGGATGCGGAACCCAGAAAAACATTCATGGTGCCATCGGTTATTTTAGCTGAAATCAGCTCGTCCCCGTCATCCAGGCTGATAGCGATAATACCGGCTGCGCGCGGTCTGCTGAAATCCATGAGATCGGTTTTTTTAATCACACCCGACCGGGTAGCCATTATGATGTGGTATCCGGGTTCAAAACTGGATACCGCCAGAACCGCCGTCAGTCGTTCTTCATTTTGAAAATTCAGAAGGTTGATAATCGCCTTTCCACGGCTGGTGCGGGATGCCTGGGGTATTTCATAGACCTTGCACCAGTAGAGCCTTCCCTGATTTGTAAAAAACAGAAAGGTGTGATGTGTGGAGGCCACAAAAAGATGCTCGACAAAATCTTCTTCTTTGGTTTCCATCGCGGTCTTGCCTCTACCGCCGCGCCGCTGACTGTTGTACAGCGTGATGGGATTTCGCTTGATATAGCCGCTGTGGGAAATGGTGACGACCATATCTTCTTCCACGATCATATCTTCAAGCGTAATTTCCCGAGTCTCTTCCACAATCTGGGTGCGCCTCGGATCGCCGAACTGCTGCTGAATTTCCGTCAGTTCTTCTTTGACCAGATTCAAGACAATTTTATCGCTGCCGAGTATTTCTTTGAACCACTGAATGTCTTTCAGGGTTTTTTGATATTCGTCAAGAATTTTATCCCGTTCCAGACCGGTCAATCTCTGAAGTCGCATATCGAGAATGGCCTGAGCCTGAAGGGTAGAAAGGCCAAAACTGTCTATCAGTCGTGATCTGGCTTCCGCCGGAGACGGAGACTGACGAATCATGGCGACCACGGCATCCAGATTATCCAAAGCGATTTTAAGCCCTTCCAGAATATGGGCGCGTTCTTCCGCTTTTTTGAGATCGAACCGGGTTCTCCGGATAATAATCTGTTTGCGGTGACGAATGAAATGCACCAGAATTTCCTTCAGCGACAGCAGTTCCGGACGATTGTTGACAACCGCCAGGAAAATGATGCCGAAACTGCTTTCCATCCGCGTATGCTTGAACAACTGATTGATGATGACTTCTGCGGCCTGGTCTTTTTTAAGACCCATCGCAATCCGCATGCCTTCTCTGTCCGATTCATCCCGGACAAAGCGGATCCCCTCGATCTGTTTATCCCGGATCAGCTCTGCAATGGATTCAATGAGTTTAGCCTTGTTGACCTGATAGGGAAGCTCGGTAACGATAATTGTTTCGCTGTTGTTCTTCTTGTCCTTTTCAACCAAAGCCCTCGCCCGCATCCGGATAACCCCTTTTCCCGTCTGATAGGCGTCATAGATCCCCTTTTTCCCGTAAATAAACCCGGCAGTCGGAAAATCGGGCCCCGGCATGATGTGGATAAGCTCTTCAAATGTCAACGCAGGATTATCGATGATGGCCTTAATGGCGTCAATCGTTTCGGAAAGATTATGAGGCGGGATGTTGGTGGCCATGCCCACAGCAATACCCGATGACCCGTTGACGATCAGATTGGGAATTCTTGCCGGCAACACCGCTGGCTCCAGCAATGATTCGTCATAGTTAGGAATGAAATCGACGGTATCTTTTTCAAGATCCTCCAGCATGTAGTGCGCCAGTCGCTTCATCCGGATTTCGGTATATCGCATGGCAGCCGCTGAATCTCCGTCGATGGAACCGAAATTGCCCTGACCATCCACCAGGGGATATCTCAGCGAAAAATTCTGAGCCATGCGGACAATGGTGTCGTAAACCGCGGTATCTCCGTGCGGATGATATTTACCGATAACATCACCGACAATACGCGCCGATTTTTTATAGGGTTTATTCCAGTCGTTGCCCAACTCGTGCATGGCATACAGCACCCGGCGATGCACCGGTTTGAGACCGTCACGGACATCCGGCAGGGCTCTGCCGATAATAACGCTCATAGCATAGTCGAGATAGGATTTTTTCATCTCGCCGTCTATGCAGACTTCAGGAAATTTTTCAAACTCGGTCATCGATAACTACCTGTAACAACATGTGTAAAACAATGAATAAGAAAAAAATCGATAACGCACCCAGAATTTTTATCTTGAAAGCTGTATATACTAAGGATCTACCAGCTTCTGATAGCTGGCATGGTAGATATCCGTCAGGGTCAAAAACGCTGTAGTCACCAGAGGACCGTAAATAAACCCCAGTATTCCAAACACTTTTACTCCTCCCATAATGGAAAGAAACACCATCATGATGTGCATGTTGACGCGGTTTCCTACCAGCCTGGGTTTAAATGCGTATTCCATGATAACGAAAAGCGCCAGATAGAACAGAATAAAAAAAATAGCGGCTCCGGTTCTACCCGTCAGATACAGATATCCGGCTGCCGGAATAAACACCACGCCGGTACCGATCACAGGAACAATCGCCACCAAGGCCATAATGAACCCCCACAGAAAGGGGGATTTCAGATCGAACAAGGAAAACAAAATACCGCCGGCCAGCCCTTGAATAATCCCGCTGAGACCGTTGCCGATTAAAATGGCTCCTGCCATATCCTGAAATTTCTGAAGCAGGTTGAGTTCCTGTTCGGATGGCAAAGGCGACAGTTGTATAAGGTATGTAATCAGCTTCTGGCCATCTACGAAAAAGAAAAAAATAAACATCAGCATAAAAAAGAAATAAAACAGAAACATCAGCACATTTGACGCAATGACGCTTGCCTGCTCATACAGAAACAGCCCGGTGGACTTGCCTATTTCCGACACCACCTTATTGACCTCATCGCCGCTGATCGTATAGTTGAAACGCGCCAGATGTTGATTGATAATTTCAATCAAGTGATTGTTGCCAAGCAGCGTCTTCAGTTGATCTCCGATGACCGCATCCTTGCCCATCTGATAGAGACCATAGGCTTCCTGCGACAGAGCGCCGACAAAATATACCATTGGAATAAACAGGATCAGAAAGATCAGAAAACAGGTTATCAGCGAGGAAAATGTCGGGCGGACATAGTTGCAGAAAAAACGAAAAACAGGGCTAAAAACGCTGGTGACCACTGCCGCCAGTATGATCACAGATACGAAAGGCCACAGGATGCGTCCCATCATCAAAGCGGAAACTGAAAAGACCGCCAGAAAAGGCCACAACTGCAAATTTTTGCTGATGGAATCGTTCATGAAAGAATTGCGGTGTCATTCTTATAATTTGGTAGTTCAGCATCATCTGAAAACGTGTGCAACGAATATCCAGATATTCCATCCGAGCCAAAGCGCACGCTGGTACTATTTGCTTTCAAAAGATATTTACACCCAGATGTTTTGCCGCCAGGATGATTCTGGAAAATAATTATTTGCTGATAAGGCCTGCGGCACACAGCACCAATACTATTTCATAGATAACAACCGGCGTGTAATTATGAAAAAAACCGTACAGGATACCACCACCAATAATAGCCGGCACACCGCAAACGATCAAAATTCCTAACCTTCTGCTGATAGTCATTATCTGCCTCCCCATCCATCACAAATTTGCGGATCACTCACCTTTCCGGAAAACATGATTTACCATACCCGGATAAAAATAACTAATCGTGCATTTTTATCAACAACCATTAAGCAAGTAAAGAAAAAAAGCAAACTTGACGACTTCGTAAAAAGTCCGGATGCTGCATTGCGCTGCATCCTTCGTCGTTGCGGCGTACCACAAGTACGCTTCATTCCTCAGGATTTGCGCGCCCTGCCTGCGGCCTTTTTACAAAGCCGCCCGGATTTCGACTTTTTACGAGGGCATCAAAAAACACATGTTCAATACAATCCATAATAACGGTACAGCATACATCCCCTATACAAAAAATCCTGTTTTCCACCCCTCTGCGGCGGAAAACAGGATTACATGCTATCTTCGTAAAATCTCAAACATGACGACTTCGTAAAAAGTCCGCTTGCTTCAGATTTACGTTTTTTCTCAGGATTCGCTTTTCTCTGTTTTACATACCGCCGCTGGATCTGCAATCTGCTTCAGCACATCATAGCGATGCAGCATTTCCTGCTCAATCTGTGAGCGCAGTTTTTTCGACTCACCCGGAAAAGCTTTCTCCAATTGGGCATAGCGGTTTTCACCGGAGAGGAACTCCTGCAATGTGCCGTCCGGCGCCTTGTCATAATCCAGGACAAACGGATTTTTCCCCTCTTGGGCCAGAAGCGGATTGTACCGGTATAACGGCCAATATCCAGCCTGAACGGCAAGCTGTTCCTCGAGTTGGGTTTTACCCATACCTTTTTTGATTCCCTGGTTGATGCAGGGTGCGTAGCAGATCACAATAGACGGCCCCGGATACTGATCGGCTTCCATAAAAGCCTTAATCAGCTGCTGCTTGTTAGCTCCCATCGCCACGGACGCCACATAGACATACCCATATGTCATGGCAATCCGGCCCAGATCTTTTTTGCCGATTTTCTTTCCGGAAGCCGCGAATTTTGCCACGGCGCCAGTCGGAGTGGCTTTGGAAGACTGACCTCCGGTGTTGGAATACACTTCCGTATCCAAAACCAGAATGTTGATATCCTCTCCGGAAGCAATGACATGATCCAGTCCGCCATATCCGATATCATAGGCCCAGCCGTCTCCGCCAAAAGCCCATACAGATTTTTTCACGAAGAGGTCTTTCATGCCGTAAATCTGTTCCAGAAGCTGATTCCGCTGCACTCCAGCAAGTATGATCTTCAGCTGATCCCCATACGTTTTAGAGGGTTCCGCAGAATTCATGGCACCCAACCAGCCGGTCATGGCAGCTTTCAGATCATCTGACACCGGCGTTTCCACCGCAGCTTTCATCAACTCCGCCAGTTTTTTCCGGCGCTGACTTACGGAAATCGCCATGCCATAGCTGAATTCCGCCGCATCTTCAAACAGGGAATTCCCCCATGCCGGCCCATGTCCATCCTTATTAACCGAATACGGCATAGATGGCGCCGAAGCCCCCCAGATCGAACTGCATCCGGTGGCGTTACCAATGATCATGCGTTCGCCGAAAAGCTGCGTCAGCACCTTCACATACGGTGTCTCTCCGCATCCCGCACACGCACCGGAGAACTCCATCAGGGGTTTCGCAAGCTGGCTGCCCTTCACAGAGTCACGTTTCAACAGGCTGTCTTTTACTGGAACCGTCAATGAGAACTGATGATTGGGAACCTGAACCCCTGTCTGGGTCTCGATGGGTTTCATCACCAGGGCTTTCTGTTTGGCCGGGCAGATATCCGCACAATTGCCGCATCCCTGACAGTCGAGCGTATTGACCTGAATACGGAACTGATATCCTTTCAGTTCCTTGCCCAAAGCGGGCCGGGTTTCAAAAGTCTTTGGCGCTGCGGCAAGCTCTTCAGCAGTTGCCACTACCGGAATGATGGCGGCATGGGGACAAACAAACGCGCACTGATTGCACTGAATGCAGTTATCGATAATCCACTCGGGCACCTGGATGGCAACCCCGCGTTTCTCATACTTGGCTGTATCCACAGGGAAAACACCGTCCGGCTGAAATGCACTGACCGGCAATGTATCCCCCTGCTGCTTCAGCATCGGATTCATCACATCCTTCACGAAAGCAGGCACCTCCGAAGTGACCACATCGCTGCCCGCAGCATCTTTCCATGACTCGGGATAAGCAATTTCCTGAAGATTGGCCAGTGTCTGATCCACCGCATCCATGTTCATCTGAACGATTTTATCGCCTTTTTTGCCATAAACCTTTTTGATTTCATCTTTCAGCAGAGAAATGGCCTTCTCGACCGGCAAGACATTGGCCAGTTGAAAAAACGCTGTCTGCATGATCATGTTGATCCGGCCGCCAAGTCCTACGGCCTCAGCAATTTTTACAGCATCCAGATTGTAGAATTTCAGTTTGTTTTCAGCGATAAAACGCCGCATTCTGGCCGGAATCACGGTTTCCATGTCTTCCAAAGACCAGTTGGAATTCAACAGAAATGTGCCGCCGGGTTTGATGCCTTCCAGTACATCATAAATCTGAACATACTGGGCCTTATGGCAGGCCACGAAGTCCGCGGTATTGACCAGATAGGTGGACTGGATGCGCTCACTTCCAAAACGCAGATGGGAAACCGTAATGCCACCTGATTTTTTGGAATCGTAAGCAAAATATCCCTGCGCATACATCGGGGTATTATCGCCGATAATCTTGATGGCGCTTTTGTTGGCGCCGACCGTACCGTCTGAGCCCAATCCCCAGAACTTGCACTGAACCGTGCCTGTCGGCGTGGTATCTGTCTGATCCTCAAGCTCCAGAGACGTTCGAGTGACATCATCGACAATCCCCACCGTAAAATGATTTTTAGGACCGGCTACATTCATGTTTTTATAGACAGCCTTGACCATGGCCGGCGTAAATTCCTTGGAACCGAGTCCGTAGCGACCTCCGGTAATCACCGGCGCTTCGCCTCTTTCCATAAATGCGGTGCAGACATCCACATACAGCGGGTCTCCAAGGCCGCCAGGCTCTTTGGTGCGATCCAGAACCGTGATTCTATCGCAGGTGGCTGGCAGCGCCTCCAGAAAATCGGCCACACTGAACGGTCTGTAAAGGCGCACCTTGACAAGCCCCACCCGTTCGCCGTTTTCATTCAGATGATTGGCCACTTCCTCGATAGCTTCACAGGACGAGCCCATGGAAACGATCACCCGTTCGGCCTGCGGATCTCCAATATAATCAAAGAGACGATAACGTCTTCCGGTCAGTTCCCCGACTTTTTTCATGTTGTTGGCAACAATTGCCGGAACTTTCTGATAAAAACTGTTGGTAGCTTCTCTTCCCTGAAAATAAATGTCTGGGTTCTGAGCCGTACCCCGAATATGGGGATGCTCCGGATTCATGGCCCGGCTGCGGAAAGCTTCGATAGCTTCCATATTGGCCAGCCTTGCCATGTCCTCATAATCGATCAGCTCGATTTTCTGGATTTCATGAGACGTTCTGAAGCCGTCAAAAAAGTGCATAAACGGCACCCGGCTGTCAATCGCAGACAGATGAGACACCAGCGCCAGATCCATGACCTCCTGAACTGAGTTGGAACACAACATGGCGAAACCGGCCTGACGTACGGACATGACATCCGCATGATCTCCGAAGATGGAAAGCGCATGGGCTGCAATGGCGCGGGCTGTCACATGAAAGACGCCCGGCAGCAATTCTCCGGAAATTTTGTACATATTGGGAATCATCAGCAGCAACCCCTGGGATGCCGTGAATGTCGTGGTCAGAGACCCGGCTGCCAAAGCGCCATGAACCGCACCCGCAGCGCCGGCCTCGGATTGCATTTGTTTGACCATAAGGGTCTGGCCAAAAATATTTTTGCGTCCCTGGGCCGCCCATTCATCGGCGATTTCCCCCATCGGAGTTGAAGGTGTGATCGGATAAATCGCAGCAACATCACTCATGGCGTACGCCACATGGGCTGCCGCGGTGTTGCCATCAATGGTCTTCATTTTCCTGGACATCGAGGTTCTCCTTTATTCGGGTTGTTCACAAAAGGGTTCTAATGGCAAGTCTGTTTTTTAACGTATAGGAAGTGTTTTGTAAACCGAAATACATAATGCACACATACCGGCGCATCCGAATGCACCAGAAAACAATAACATTGTTACTATCCACCATTCTTATGACATATGAAGATAAATATGTCAATTCATATCTATCTAATATAAAAAGATATTTATTTAAATAACAAACCAATTATTACAAATCAAAAACTATGTTACATGTATTATAAATTTTAACATTTTGATATAACAGTTAATTGTTGTTTCATCTTTTTATGAATGTATATTATACGAAACAGCGTTTCGTATCAAGCGATATATGAATGTCGCCTCTCTGTCAAGCGAAAAATGACGCCTTCGTAAAAAGTCCGCATGCTGCGCCAGCGCCGCATCCTTCGTCATTGCAGCGTGCGACAAGCACGCTTCATTCCTTGCGGATTTGTGCGCCTTGCCTGCGAACATTTTACGAAGTCGTTCGAAATTTGACTTTTTATGAAGGCATCAAAAATGATACTGTATCACGCTTGAAAAGACCCAACCAACCTGATAAAGTCACCGTCATATGGAACTTCATCTATCATACAGCATCCCTGTCGCTTTTATTCTGGATATGGTGCTGGGCGATCCCTGCCGGCTGCCGCACCCTGTACGATGGATGGGTAAGGCCATCATGCGCATGGAACCGGTTTTCAGACGGCTTCCGTTTCCTCTGGTGATTTCAGGAACACTCCTGACCGGATTTATGGTTCCTGCTGTATGGATGCTTACGTTTTTGCTGGTACATGCGTCAGGTATGGTGCATCCGGCCATTCGGTTTATCGTCGAAACCCTCTGTATTTATTATTGTATCAGTCCTTCATCCTTGCGATCGGCGACTATGGATGTCCGGAATGCCTTTGCATCCGGCGGATTGACCGAAGCAAGGGAGGCAGTTTCCCGCATTGTCGGACGCGAAACCGGGAATCTGACCGAACAGGGCGTGATTCGCGCATCCGTTGAAACAGCAGCGGAAAACCTGGTGGATGGCGTTATTTCACCGCTGTTATACGCAGCCATCGGCGGTGCGCCACTGGCCATGACATACCGGATGATCAATACCCTGGACTCCATGGTCGGCTACAAAAACGACACCTATATTCTCTTCGGCAAAGCCTCGGCAAGACTGGACGATGTCGCCAATTTCATTCCCGCACGCCTTTGCGTTCCGGTAATTGCTCTGGCAGTCTCCCTGCTGGCTGGAATCCGGGCAGGAAAACGATCCTTCCAGACGGCTATACGTGAAGGCGCACATCATGCCAGCCCGAATTCGGGCTACCCTGAGGCCGCCTTTGCCGGAGCGCTCGCTGTCCGACTAAACGGCCCCGCTGTCTATCACGGACAGACAGTCCGCAAACCCTACATCGGCGTTTCATTCGGAGATATCACCCTGAACGATATTCCCAGAGCCTGCGATATCATGATATGCGCCGCCTTTTTATGGACCGCGCTTCTGACGGTGACAATAGCCATCGGATGTTTATAGCCGTCACCCCGACATCACGCTGATATTTTTAATTCGCTTCGAACGCACAGGACACCCCATGTACCCCAGACTTCCCCAATCTTTTAAAAAGACATATCCGTTCAAGCTCTGCGCACCTTCATTTATCTATCCGGATGATTACATTCCCAACATCCGTCTTCTGGGCGCCTGTCTGGATGAAATCGAGATTCTGTGCTTTGAAAGCGATGCGCTGCCATCCGCCCGGAGTATTCAGGAAATGGCGTCACTGGCCACGGATATGGATCTGACCTACAATGTTCATCTGCCGACGGATATCAATCCCGGAAGTCTGGAGCCCGATGTCCGAAATCATTTTATTGAAACCATGCTGCGGGTCATGGAACGTGTTCAGCCTCTTAGAGCTTCCACCCATACCCTCCATCTTCCATATCCACAGACACCTGCGCAGGGAAAATGCGACATGTCCTGGCAAAGCAGAACCGCAGACACTTTGCACAAACTCCTTAAAGCAGGAATCAAGGGTTCCCGCCTTTCCATTGAAACCCTCGACTACCCGCTGGAATGGCTTACTCCTGTTCTGGATGCACTCCATCTGCAGGTATGCCTGGATCTGGGGCATTTAATGATTCACCAGGAAGATATCACCGCCACGTACAACCAATTTAAGAACCGGACAGCGCTGATTCACTTGCACGGCGTCCAAAATGGCAAAGATCATCTGGGGTTGGATGTCCTTGACCCAAACCCACAAAAGGAGATATGCTCCATCCTCAGCCGATTCAGCGGTACGGTATCGATTGAGGTTTTTTCCTATACGCATCTGATGCATTCTCTGACCGTTCTCGAAACATGGTTTAAAAGGTGATAATGTCCAACCATTCCAAAGGAATTGCATATATCAGTCTGACCGCCATCCTGTGGGGACTGCTGGCGGTGGTGCTCAAATACGCACTGCTCCGGTTCAGCGCAAGTACGATCATCTGGTTTCGTTTTACTTTTTCTGTTATCTTTCTATCAGGTTATTACCTTGTTCACCGGCCTCATTTTTTTGAAATCCTGATCAAGCCACCGGTCTTAGGTATTCTGGCAGGGCTGGCGCTGGCAGGCAATTATTTCGGCTTTACCCGTGGGCTGGCGCTGACATCTCCCAGTAACACTCAAATCCTGTCACAGATATCCCCGCTGATTGTCGCGGTAATCGGCGTCATGTATTTTAAGGAACAGCTCAGCACACTCCAGAAAACCGGCTTTGCCATTGCATCCGCAGGATTTGCCCTGTTTTACTGGGATCAGCTTCATCACCTCTTGATCTCCCATAGCCAGTACACGCAGGGTAACCTGTGGATTATATTCGCATCTCTCGTATGGGCGGTTTTTGCGGTATGCCAGAAATTTCTGGTACAGTTCTGGACGCCTCAGCAGACGAATCTTCTAATTTATCTGGTAGCTGCGCTGGTGTTTTTTCCGATGACTGATTTTCATGAGTTCCAGGGGCTCACCCGGTCAGACTATCTGACGCTGCTGTTTTTAGGCGCCAATACCCTGATTGCCTACGGCGCTTTGGGAGAAGCCATCCACCGGATCCCAGCGAATCAGGTAGGCGCCATTATTGTTCTGAACCCTTTGATCACGATGCTCGTAGTGGCGATGCTGGCGGATCGTCATCTTTCCTGGCTCGCCACGGAAAGCACGACAGCTGTTGGATATGGCGGCGCTTTACTGCTGCTGGCAGGCGTCGGCCTGGTCGTCAAAAAAACTTGACGGCTTTTTCAAGGTTGATGCTTTCGTAAAAAGTCGATTTTGGGACGGCTTCGTAAAAAGTTCGCAGGCAAGGCGCGCAAATCCTGAGGAATGAAGCGTACTTTTGGTACGCTGCAATGACGAAGGATGCGGCGCAACGCAGCATGCGGACTTTTTACG